>NZ_JACJSM010000027.1 GCF_014698145.1 Oscillatoria sp. FACHB-1406
CTTTCAAACTATTCTTTTTTCTAGGTTCGGCGCGTCCGCTCCGGACTTCCTTTGCAGCGCGCATTTACAAATGTAGCCCCTTTTCCCAGACTTGTCAACTCTTTTTTGGAAATTATTTTGGGAAAGCCTGAAACGCTTGAAAATTCGTGGTTTTGGGATTCGGTTTGAGGGGAGTGAGGGAGGAACCCGGTTTTTTGGGAGAATGGGAACGGTTATAAAAAGATAATTCTTACTACCGACCTATGACTGCTGCGATCTTGCCCTCTAAAATTCTCCTCGATTCAATCTTAAAGGGATGGTTGCTGGAGGATATCGGTCGAGGCGATCGCGCGACGCAAGCATTATTCGATCGCGGTGTCTTGGGAAAAGCGCGATGGATAGCTAAGGAAGCTGGAACGATCGCGGGTTTGCCGATCGCGGCGCGCGTTTTCGAGTTATTAGATCCCACAAGCTGCTTTACTTCGTTAGTAGCAGAAGGAAACTTTTGCGAAGCGGGAACGGAGATTGCGCATCTTGAAGCGCCCATCGAAACCTTGTTAATGGGAGAGCGCGTTGCTTTAAACTTAGCAATGCGGCTAAGCGGGATAGCGACGATGACGCGAAAGTACGTCGATCGCATCGCCGATCTACCCGTTAAGCTTGTTGATACTCGTAAAACAACTCCAGGTTTGAGAGTGTTAGAAAAATATGCCTTCGGAACGGGCGGCGGCATTAATCACCGCATGGGGTTAGATGATGCGGCGATGTTGAAAGACAATCACATCCAAGCAGCAGGAGACATTCAAACCGCGATCGCGCGCGTTCGTGAAAAAATCCCCTATCCCCTGACAATTGAAGTCGAGACTTCCACCCTAGAAGAAGTTCGTGCCGCCATCGCCGCAGAAGCAGACATTATCATGCTCGATAATATGCCTATCGAGCGAATGCGAGAAGCAGTTCAACTGATTCGCGCGCAAAACCCGCGCCTCAAAATTGAAGCGTCGGGTAATGTCACTCTCGAAACTTTACGCGCCATCGCCGAAACGGGCGTAGATTACATTTCTAGCAGCGCGCCGATTACGCGCTCGACTTGGCTCGATCTAAGCATGAAGATGTTCGATCCGACTGCCCAATAATCTATCGGTTATGTCGCGCTACCTTCCAGAGTCTTATTGTGCGGTCATACCATTCAGTCTTCCGCAAAGATATAACGGTGCAGTTCGCTCGGATCCGGTTCGGGACTGTCTTGGGCAAACTTCACCGCATCGTCCACTTCCGCTTGCACTTCGCGATCGATTTCTTTGAGTTCTTCCTCAGTCGCAAGTTCGCGCTCGATCAACTGTGCCGCTAAACGCTTAATCGGATCGCGCGCTTGCCAAAATTGCTTTTCCTCAGCCGCCCGCAATTCATCCGGATCGGCGAGGGAGTGACCTCGGAAGCGATAGGTAAGCGCTTCAATAAGGGTGGGACCCTCGCCCGCTCGGGCGCGCGCGATCGCTTCCTGTGCGACTTGCCGCACCGCCAAGACATCCATCCCATCTACCTCAACGCCGTGCATTCCAAAGACGCTAGCTTTCTTATAAATCTCCGGCTGGGAAGTCGCGCGCTCGTGAGCCATACCGATCGCCCACTTATTATTCTCCACCACGTACAGAATAGGCAACTTCCAGAGTGCTGCCATATTCAAACATTCAAAAAACTGACCGTTATTGCTCGCTCCGTCGCCGAAGAAACAAGCTGTTACTTGGTCTGCTGTTTCGTCGCCCATTGCTTCGCGGCGATACTTCGCTTGGAATGCTGCCCCTGTTGCGACGGGAATACCTTCAGCAACAAAAGCATAACCGCCTAATAAGCGATGTTCTGCCGAAAACATGTGCATCGAACCGCCGCGTCCTTTACTGCATCCGGTAGCCTTCCCAAATAACTCCGCCATAACCTCGCGAGCGGGAACGCCAGCGCTAAGGGCGTGTACGTGGTCGCGATAGGTACTCGATACAAAATCTTCATCCGGACGCATTGATTTAATAATTCCGGTGGAAATCGCTTCCTGCCCGTTGTAGAGGTGGACAAAGCCGAACATTTTGCCCCGATAGTACATTTGGGCGCACATATCTTCAAATAAGCGCCCCAAGACCATATCCCGGTAAAGGATCAGTCCTTCATCTCGAGTCAATTGAACCGAGCGCGCGTCAAATTCAGGGACGATTCGTTCAGTAGAAACCATAAAAGTTGCGATCTGTTTGCAGCAGTTTGAAAGGATTTTAGCAGTGCTTTGCTATCCTCACTCGACGTTCCCAATGGGGAGGAATTGCTTAAAAGCCACAAGCAATCATTGTACCAGCGATGCAGGCAGGAAGAAGGAATCGTTCGCCGTCCGAAATAGCGCGCTTGGTAAAGATGGTGTGAGGTGAAAAAACTCATGAGATAATATAAAAATTATCCTTTAGCGTTGTTCTGGGGAAGTAAATCTGTGCGTATTCCGCTCGACTACTACCGGATTCTGGGCGTACCGATCCAGGCCACTGAAACCCAACTCGGTCAAGCCCACCGCGATCGCGTCCTGCAACTGCCGCGACGGGAGTACAGCGATAGCGCAATCGAAGCGCGCAAGCAATTGATCGACGAAGCTTACTCAGTTCTGTCGGCTCCAGAACGGCGTGCAGAATACGATGCCCGCTTTCTTGACAAAATCCCTCTCAGCGAGTCGAAATCAGCCGGAGAACTCTCTCGGTCAGAAACCGAAGATAGCGAACCATCCAAACCGACTGCTCCTACTCCGTCCCTAGAGATCGACGACGGGCAATTTGTCGGCGCTTTGCTGATTCTGTTTGAGTTGGGTGAATACGAACAAGTGCTAAAACTCGGTCAACCCCATCTCGAACAGCGCAAACCGCTGTCAGAAAACGAACAGTTGGTGCGCGCCGATATCGTTCTGACGCTTGCCCTGACCTGCTTGGAACTGGGACGGGAACAATGGCAACTGAGTCAATCGGAAAATGCCGCCCTCTCGGGACAAGTCGGCCAAGAATTACTCTTGCGCGAAGGGTTATTTCCTAACATTCGAGGAGAAATTCAAGCCGATCTCTACCGCTTGCGTCCTTACCGAGTCTTGGAATTGCTCGCTGCTAGCGAATCTGATGGTCTCAAACGCCGCAAGGGCTTACAAATTCTGCGCGAGATGCTTGATGAGCGCGGCGGTATCGACGGGCAGGGCGACGACCAGTCGGGATTGAGCATTGATGATTTTCTGCGTTTTATTCAACAACTGCGTAACTATCTCACAGTTGCCGAGCAGCAAGAATTATTTGAACGCGAAGCACAGCGTCCTTCGGCGGTGGCGACGTATTTGGCTGTGTATGCTTTAATTGCGCGCGGATTTGGCGATCGCGAACCGGCAGCGATTTGGCGCGCGCGAGAACTGCTGCTGCGCCTTGGAAAGCGTCAGGATGTGTACCTCGAACAAGCTGTTTGCGCGCTCCTCCTCGGTCAGCCTGAAGAAGCCAACTCCGCTCTGGAACTCAGCCGCGAGCGCGAACCTTTAGCTTTTATTCGCGAACATTCTCAAGACTCTCCAGACTTACTGCCGGGATTGTGCCTGTATGGGGAACGTTGGTTGCAGTCGGAAGTATTTCCCCATTTCCGCGATTTAGCCGTGCAACAAGCTTCCTTAAAAGAATATTTCGCTGACGAACGAGTTCAAGAGTATTTAGAGCAGCTAGAACCCTTCTCGCTCGTAGAGGGTGTAACAGCAGCACCTCCGAAGGCGACAGCGATTTCGCCCCCAGGACAGGAAAATTCTCCAACTGTCCTGGAACCACCACGAGGTACTAATACGACAGCAGCGCGAAGCTACGCCACAACCGTTGCCAATAGTGATGACAGTCATAAGGGAAACCGCAGCAGTTCGATGACGGCTACAGTCGAACGTCCACTAGCGGAGAATTTAACTTATGTCGATCGCCCGAATTTATCAACCAGAACCAGTACGGGTACGTCTGTTCCGGAACGCCGTCCTCCCAGTTATTCTGGCTCGACTGCCCTCGCTCCTGTTAGAAATACTCCAATTGCAGAACGGACTCCAGTTCGTCCGTCGCGCACGCCGCGTCGAGGCGGAATTTCATCCAAGCAAAAACGTTTACTATTGCTGGGGGGGACGATCGCGATCGCTAGCCTTCTTTTGTTTGCCCTGCTGAGAACTTTATTTGGCAACTCCGCTCCCTCGGGACTCCAAGAAGGACAACCGCAAGTTGAACTTCTCAAGCCTCCCCTAGAGATTCCAAAGCCCGATACTCAAATTACGCTACCTGAAGGTCCGCTGACCGAAGAAACTGCCCAACAGCTTGTGACCACTTGGTTGTCAATTAAAGCCGACGCGATCGGTAAAAACTATAAAATCGATCGCTTGAAAGAGATTTTAGCCGAACCCGCTTTGACGACTTGGCAAACAACAGCGGAGAACCTTAAAGCGAATAATGCTTATCGAGAACTCAAGCACGAGGTCAAACTTGAATCGCTCAAACTCGACGAAACGGATTCTAATAAAGCGATTGTAGAAGCAGCCGTGAATGAAGTCTCTAATTCGTATCAAAATGAGCGTAGCAATCCGGCTGCTTCTTATAATGATAATTTGCGCGTCCGTTACGATTTCGTCCGCGAGAACAATCAATGGTTGATTAAAAATATGGAAGTTTTAAAATAGATTGCAAATCATCTAATCATAAGTCACGAGCCGATAATGTTGCTTTTTTGTTGTTACTTTGCTCTTCTTAATTGTTAATGAGTAAAGCCAGATTCAAGCAAAATATAGCGAATGCTCTAGCCCTTCCCTGGCCGAGAACAGTAGAGGAAGCGATAGCGCTTCAACAACAAGGGCGCGATCGCGTTTCCCTCGAAAATCGCTGGGACAAAATTGAATGGGTGGCAGGCGTTGATGTCGGTTTTGAAGAAAATGAGTCAATAACGGTTGCTGCGGTTGCCGTACTAAGTTTTCCGGGTTTAGAGCGCGTTGAAAGCGCGATCGCGCGTCATCCTACCACCTTTCCCTACAAACCGGGCTTCCTCTCTTTTCGAGAAATTCCTGCCCTCCTCCGAGCCTTAAATAAACTCGAAACGATTCCAGATTTGACCATCTGCGACGGACAAGGTATTGCGCACCCGCGTCGTTTCGGGATTGCCGCCCATTTAGGAGTATTACTAGACATTCCAACAATTGGTGCAGCAAAATCCCGATTTATTGGCACGCACGCCGAACTCGCAGCAGAAAAGGGGAGTTGGCAGTTGTTGGAAGATGGAGGAGAAACAATAGGGGCTGTAGTGCGCTCTCGAACTAACGTAAAGCCTCTCTACGTTTCCCCCGGACATCGTGTTAGTTTAGAAAGCGCGATCGATCTCGTCCTGCGCTGCACGACAGAGTACCGCCTCCCGGAAACTACTCGTTGGGCAGACTCCCTCACTCGCTGCGGTGCGGAGGAGAAGCCGAATGAAGGATAAATGCTGAAAAGAAGATGGGGGGATGGGGAGATCGACACCCACCCATAAAAACGGGTTTCGGCTCATAATTCTCATTCAGCGTAGTTATCAATTATCAATTGTCAATTATCAATTATCTATCTATGTCTTCTTTAGAACAACGTCTCACCGTCTTTCGGCAACTCTCGCTACGCGCCCAATTCATTTTTATTGCGACCTCTCGAGACAATGCGGTACTGGCTAAAGATCCTGACTACATTCCCCAACTCGAAGCCGTTCACCAAGAATGCTTAAAGGCTGCTTCCCCTGAAGAACGGAAAGCCTACAGCCTCACTACAGGACAAAAAACGGATGAGAGCTAACAAATATTAATTTCTTCCTTGCGATCTGTCCGATCTGAGTGAAAGTTGCCTATTTCCCAGTTCTCCAGCACCCGCGACTTCCTCTCAATAACATCGCGTTCTTCACCCTTGCGGACGAACGTAGAACCGAAAACAAAAGCTACACTAGAAGAAGCAGACTCACCGCACTCTCACGTGCTATCGGGAAACCAATCCTCACAACCTACGCATAGAGCTAATCATACAGGCGCATGAAGACAAGTTTTTGGAGTAAATTCGTACTAGAAACGCTAGCGCATCGAATCGTTTGTCCCCTCAAACCCAAATCTGCCCAGCGCCTCGTTTCGTGGGCTGGGGCGATCGCGATCGCTCCGAGTCTCCTTTTTGCCTCCCCAACCCTCGCCAACGCAGAAACCCCTGCCAAAAAAGATAGCCTCAGCTATAGCCAACTTCTCCAGCAAATCGAGGCGGATGAAGTTAACAAAATTGAAATTAACCCCATTACCAAGAAAGCAATCGTTACCTTAAAATCCGCTAATACCGCACCCCCGAAAAAAACTGTCGATCTTTTCGACCAAAATCCGGAATTAGTGGAGAGAGCGCGCGCTAAGAACGTTCCGCTCGAAATTGCCTCCGATAAAGACCCTTTAGTTACCCTGATTCCGCTAGTCAACCTCCTTCTTATCCTTTTCCTGGTTATCGGACTCATTGCGCTCGTGCGTCGTTCGGCTGCTTCTTCCGGGAACGCCCTCAACTTTGGCAAATCTAAAGCGCGTTTCCAAATGGAAGCCAAAACCGGCATTGTTTTTGACGATGTAGCCGGGATTAACGAAGCAAAAGAAGAACTCCAAGAAGTTGTCACCTTCCTTAAAGAAACCGAACGCTTTACCTCTCTGGGGGCGCGCATCCCTAAAGGCGTACTTTTAGTCGGGCCGCCGGGAACCGGGAAAACCCTTCTGGCAAAGGCAGTGGCAGGAGAAGCAGGCGTTCCTTTCTTCAGTATTTCTGGCTCGGAATTCGTAGAAATGTTCGTTGGCGTGGGCGCGTCTCGCGTGCGCGATTTGTTTAAAAAGGCTAAAGAAAATGCACCCTGCCTGATTTTTATCGATGAAATCGATGCAGTCGGACGGCAGCGCGGCGCGGGTTACGGCGGCGGAAACGACGAACGCGAACAAACCCTCAACCAATTGCTGACGGAAATGGACGGGTTTGAGGGCAATACCGGCATTATTGTCATTGCAGCCACTAACCGTCCTGATGTTCTGGATAGCGCCCTCCTGCGCCCGGGACGTTTCGATCGCCAAGTGATAGTCGATCTTCCCGGTTATAAGGGACGTTTAGGAATATTACAAGTCCACAGTCGCAATAAAAAAATCGATCCGGAAGTATCTTTAGAATTAATCGCGCGGCGCACTCCCGGTTTTTCGGGGGCGGAACTCGCGAATATGCTCAACGAAGCGGCAATTTTGACGGCGCGGCGACGTAAGGATGCGATTACGAATTTAGAGGTTGACGACGCGATCGATCGCGTTTCGATTGGGATGAGCATGAACCCACTGATGGATAGCAAGAAGAAAAAATTGATTGCTTACCATGAAATCGGTCATGCTTTATTGATGACCTTGCTCGAAAATGCTGAACCTCTCAATAAAGTTACGATTATTCCCCGTTCGGGTGGGATTGGCGGTTTTGCTCAACCGTTAATTGACGAAGAACTGTTCGAGATGGGCAGCTTCCGCGATTTAGCTGACTTGTATTTACCGCGCAATTGGATGCTCGATGAAATCGTTACCTTCTTAGGTGGAAGAGCCGCAGAACAGGAAATTTTTGGGAGCGATGAAGTTACAATCGGCGCGAGTAACGATATCGAACGAGTGGCAGAATACGCGCGAGAGATGGTGACGCGCTTTGGGATGTCTTCGTTTGGTTTAGTTGCACTGGAGAGTAACAATAACCGCTCTTTCTTCGGTTCCGATCGTCCTGATTGTTCGGAGGAAGTAGCCGCGAAAATCGATCGCGAAGTTCGCGCGATCGTGTTTGACTGCTACGAGAAAGCCCGCCGTTTAATTCGCGATAATCGCCCGTTAATGGATCGCTTAGTCGATTTACTGCTGGAGCAAGAAACAATAGACGGCGACCAGTTCCGTAAGATTGTCTCTGAATACACAGAACTGCCTAAAAAGCAACCCGTTCCTGTTCGTTAATTTTTAAATTGCTCTAAATCTCAATGTTCGACAGTGAGGGATAAAAGCGCGTTTTCTTACCGAAAAACCTGGGTTTAAAGCCCTGCCCACTTCGGCAGGCTCAGTGCATCGCTTCCAGGGCGGCTTTTATGCTATCGTTATAAAACATCAGACTCTTTTGTAAGATGCTTATCCTTTCGTACCAATATAAGTTAGACCCAACAGCAGAACAGTCTGCCACTCTTGATGAGTGGCTAAATGTTTGTCGTTCGGTTTATAACTTTGCACTGAGAGAGCGAAAGGACTGGGTTAACTCCAGAAAGTGTCTAATCGACCGATGCGAACTTCGGTCTGAATACATCATCCCCGCTGACTCAAAACGTCCGACTTATGCCAGTCAGTGTAAATCTCTGACTCAGGCAAAGCAAACCAACCCAAATCTTAAAGTCCCCCAATCTCAGGTCTTGCAGCAAACTCTAAAGCAAGTAGAGACTGCATTCGTAAATATGTGGGAAAGAGGATTTGGGTTTCCGCGTTTTAAAAAAGCGATGCGGTCGTTTGTATTCCCCCAAATTAAGTCGGACGCAGTAGAAAAAGATGAGATCGACCTTCCCAAGATTGGCAAGGTCAAATTTCACAACTCGCGAGATATCCCCGACGGTTTTACTTGCAAGCAAATCCGAGTCATCAAAAAAGCCAGTGGCTATTACGTCTCAGTTTCTATCGGGTGCGATGTAGACGTTCCAGCTATCAGTCCTCATGGCTATGCTATTGGGATCGATCTGGGACTCAACGATTTCATTGCTACCAGCGAAAACGAACTGATTAAAGGTCATCGATTCTTCGAGCGTTTTGAAGGCGAGCTTAAATTGCTGCAACGAAGACTGAAGAACAAGACTAAGGGTTCGAGGCGCTGGTTGAAAATTAAACGCCAGATTGGGCTGCTCCACGAAAAGATACACAACTGCCGTAAAGACTTCTTTTTTAAGTTGGCTCATCGATTGTGCGATGGAGTAGGGATGATATTTGCTGAGGACTTGAACCTGAAAGCGCTCGGTCGCTCGGCTTTAAGAAAAGCTTGTCTGGACGCGGCATGGGGTTCGTTCTTGAATATTCTCAGTCATGTCTGCTGGAAGAGGGGTGTGTATTTTGCCAAAGTGGATGCCAGGGAGACAAGTCAGGTCTGTCCGAATTGCGGGACGAATTGTGGAAAGAAACCCCTAGCTCAAAGAGTCCATCATTGTGATAGTTGCGGCTATACCACAAATCGAGATGTGGCAGCCGCGCAAGTGGTGAAAGAAAGAGGATTAAATGCGGTCGGGCGGATCGCATTAACGCTCGTTGAGGGGAAAGATATCGGGGTTGGGGTCTATGCCCCTTCTAGAATCTCCCTATGATGCGAGAATCCCCGCTCCTTTAGGACGGGGAGTCGTCAAGGTTTTAGGAATGTTGAGTTGCTCGCATTTCTTTCCACAATGCGTCGTATTGCTTGAGACTTTCAGGAGGAAGGGGCAAAATAAACTCGCTTTGCCTAATAATTTCGGTTTTAGGTAGAATGAGGGAATTTTTTTGTAAGGTTGGGGGAAGTTGTTTGCGATCGCGACCTAACAAAGTTGGCGAGGCAGCAGTTGTAAATAAAGAAATTTGTTGGGCGGCTTTTTCTTGCCAGCAAAAATCGATCCAGCGATCGCGTAAAGATTGCAGATCTTTTGCATCTCTTCCTCCGACTGGTTTCACCCACAAATCTGCCCACAACGCTGTCCCTGACTGCGGAATGACAGCTTCAAAATAGGGATATTGCTCGACGATGGGAGCAATATCGCTCGACCAACCGACGGCTACCCAAACATCTTTCAACACTAACGGTTGCAGATAAGCTCGGGAACTATAAAACTTAATTTGTTGGTGTAAATTGGCGAGGTGAGTTTTAAGGGATGCGATCGCGCGCGGATTGCGTTCGTTATAAGAATATCCGAGCGCTTTAAGCGTTAAACCGATGACTTCTCGGGGTTGATCGACAATAGCAATGCGATCCTGCAATTCTTGCCGCCACAAATCGTTCCAATCTTTAGGAGTCCAGCCCAGTTTTTCAAAGCGATCGCGATTATAGGCGATCGCCGTAGTTCCCCAACGATAAGGCGCACCCCAAACCTTTTTATCGCGCGTAACAAGCGCTTTCATATTTTCCGGAACTTGTTGCCAACCCTTTAAGGATTCGAGCGCAAGGGGTTGAATATACTGCTTAGCGATGGCTTCCGATAGCTCGTAGTGACCTAACGCCATAATATCCGCCGGTTTGGAGATTTTTTGACGCGGTAGGGGAAGTTTTTTCCACCAAGCGGACTGAGAAGAAGGCATTTCTTTGCCTTCTTTCCAAACTTTCAATAATTCAAACAAATCTTTTAGCTGCGCCTCAGCGGTAAAGTTCACCCCTTCTTTCCGCTCCAGAGTATTGCGAAAACTGCTAATTAACTGTGGCGGTAGGGAATTAGCGAGCAAAATCCCGTGAAAATCTGTTTCGCGCTCTCCACAACTTGAAAATAGTGGCGATATAGCAGCAAGCGCTACTCCCTGTAACAAAGAACGACGACTCAACAGAGAAGGAGTGGATGGGGAGATGAGGGAGGAAGTAGGAGAGAGCAATCGGTTGTATTTTGGTCGATCTTTCATGATTTTTGCGCTCGCGTTAGCTAAAGTCTCGTTAAGTTTTCAAAAGTTAAATGAATCAGGAATCGCAAGCTTCTTCAGTTTAAGGCCCCTAGCATTAGAAATGACAATATATTCTTCAGCACTTACAGACAAGACTATGGACGAACTGTACCGAGAAATGGTCGCGCTAGAGCGAAAAGTCGATCGGCTCTACAACTTGGTGGTGAACCTCGACCGGCAAATGGGCGAATTACTGATTCGCGAGAGTAAGCACTCTGAAGAAGGAGGGAATGCAATGTCTGTTATCTCTAGCTCAACGCCAGTCGAGCGAGCGCCACTTGACCCGATGATGCAACATAAAGACGTTCTAGTGGATGACAGCGATTGGGATATGCTCGATGGTGAAACCTATAAAAACGTTTCGCCAGAACTGCAAATTCGGCGGCTGACGGCGCAGGTTACGGCTGCTTACACTCGTATTGCCGCACTAGAGGAGCAATTGCTCGCCCGTCGAGTTTCCTCGCACAGTCAATCCCATTAGAATGTTCAAATCTAGTCTTTTTTATTCTCAAAAAATTTCACGCCTCAAAGTATTGCGATCGCTGTTCGCACTTCACTGTTAACTGCTATAGGTGGTTTCGATTAGACTCTCGATCGCTGCGAGCAATTGAAGGGGAGTCAAACCTGGATTGAGATGAGTCGCGATCGCGCAACCGCCAGCGCCTACTCCTTCTTTGACATAACCCTGTTCGTAGACGCTGAGTTGAGGATAGCGCGAAGTCGTAAAATTTAGTTGAGTTGCAATTAACGGCACTTCTCTAATCGCCAGGGCTAAGCCGACAGCATCGCTGTGGGTATCTTCTGCTACCCAGCGAGTCGTACCCACCAGGATGCGATCGGGTTCCCAAGCTAAGTTATAGAGACGAGCGATCGCTGCGATCGCTGCATAAACGGCTAACATTTGCGTTCCTCCCGCAAGCAATACATCGGTTCTGCGACTGGCTGCGATCGCCATTCCTGCCGCTGCAACCTGCATGGGATCGCCGACTGCGGCTAGAATATCCAACGGATCGACGCAGGGAGAAACGGGAAACAGTCCGGCGCGCGTCAAACCTTGCTGAACCAGCGTCCATTTTTGATTGCGATCGCAAAGATGTTGAGAACTCGAAATTTTCTGCACCGCATCGATTCCCAATCCCGTCAGAACCCCTAAAGCCGTTGTCGTCCCGCCGACAACGCACTCGCCAATTATCAAATAACCGGGTTCTCTCGAGAGGTTTTCGCCCCACTGCAACCCAGCCTCGAACAAGCGATCGACGACTGCCCGAGGTAAAGCGCGCCCCGTCGAGACGCAATCTGCGGGCATCCCTTGTAAGTCGATCGCGCTAACCGCAGGAGGAACGGGCAAGCCCGCATCAAATAGATGCACCGGGATATTAGAAACTGCGATCGCGGCGCGGGAAATGAGGACGGGGGAAAGTCCTCGTTCGAGGGAGGGTAAAGGATATTTGGGGTTCGGTTTCGGACCATCGATCAAAAATTCGGCATCCGCGATCGCAGTATATTTTCGCTCTTCCGGTGTCGCTCCGGCTGCGGAAATTCCTTCAATCAATCCCGTCGCCGTAAAACCGAGGATACAAGCGAAGCAAGCCGGTTGATTTTGTTGTCGCCGCAACCATTCTTGCCCTCGAGCCAGTTGAGTATAAATTTGGATCGTTCTTGAAATCAAAGTTCAAAATTAACAATTAACAATTTAGTCAAGGAATTTCCCGCTCTAATCAGCCGTTCCTTACTCCTCTTCCCTCATTATTCATTATTTAATAATCGTATTCGATCAAAGTTCGCACCCAAGCTGGCGGTCGCGGAATTGGAGTTTTCAAGCGATCGAAGAGTAAGACAGCAACCAAGTGAACGACAAATAAATAAATTAAATTGCTCACAATAACCGAGCCGATGGCAATTCCTTGAATGAATAAAATATCGGGTTTAGCCAGCAGTCCCAAACGCAGGTATATCCATTCAGCAAGGCTCGTAATTTGAGCGATCGTGTAGAGCCATAAATCTTCTCCCAATAATACCGAGAGTACCCAAAACCGAAAAAAGAAACCGATGCTTCCCAACAACGTTCCCAATGCGATCGAAACGCCCCAACCCAATCCCCTGCGCCAAACTGCCCCCAATTGAACGCCCATCAAACCAAATGGCATCACGTATAAAATACTGCGATTAGGCCCCATCAAAATCGATAACAGCAGTCCGGAAACTAAAGCAGCCATCCAAGCCGCGCGGAAACCTCGCCGCATATACAATAACGCGATTGGGAGCGGAAAGAAAATTCGGAGCAACGGCCCCAAAGGGAAATAATAATTAATTAGCCAGATTAAACTAGCCGTACTTGCTAAAAATGCAGTTTCTACCATTTCCACGGGCGCACTAACGCGCAGCGTCGGAACTTGATATTCTCCCACGGGGGCAGGAGTTGGGATTGACGAAAGTTCGTCTTCCAAATCTACCCAATTTGTCTCCTTTGTCTCGCTAGCGGCCGCGCTATTGTCTTCGCGTTCTCGCTTTGTGGGTGTCAACTCCGACTCGGAGAGTTGGCGCTCTTCCTCATCCCTAGGGGATCGCTCTTTTGGTTCGTCGGTCATCAAAAAATTGGGGTCGTGTCTCAGTAGGGGAGAGTTGAACTTAGTTGCGATGAACAATTAGAAATTAACCCGCTTCAAACCTTTTATTTTGAAGAAAAAACAAAAAGTTCTTTTTTAAAACTTTTATTTAAAAAAAAGAGCTTTATTCGGTAATCAAGCAATTGTCAAGCAATAATTCGCTCTAAAGCACTTAAATCGGGAATGCGCAATACATCTTGATCGCGTTCGATCAAGTTCTTCTTCTCCAGTTTAGTCAAAACGCGAGTTACCGTCTCCCGAGCCAATCCGCTCAAACTGCTCAACTCCCGATGGGGTAGGTTAGGAATTTCCGTACCACCCTTCACAGTTTTACCCTGTCCTTCCGCCAAGAAAAGAATTGTGTCAGCAACTCGCGAAACACTATCGGCTTCTCGCAGGCGCAATCGCCGGTTAACCTGACGCAGGCGCGTTGCCATCAGTTGCGCCAAACGTACCCCTGCCATCGGTTCGGTACGGATTAACTCAATAAAATCTTGAGCGGGGATACTGCTGATCTTAGTAGGAGTCAAGGTAATGACATCCGTCGATCGCGGTACTTCATCCAGGGCTGCCATTTCCCCAAATAACTCTCCCTTTCCGATAATATTTAAAGTTACTTCTTTACCATCTAAATTATAAGTGCGTATTTTTACCCAACCTTCCAAAATGAAATAAACCGAGCCGCCCCAATCGTTTTCGAGCAGAATAACTTGGTTAGATGGGTGGCTGCGGGTAACAGCATGACAGGTTGATTTTTTTACAAGCTCCTCGGGCAAGTCCTTGAAGAACGGAGCAGAGTAAATAACCTCATCATCGGAGTTGGGGTCGCGGTTACTAAATCGGTCATCCATGAGGCTCAAGCAAATCGTCAACAGTTAATTATGCGCTATTTCGAGAGTTTCACGTTCTCCGGACAAATTGGAAAAGGAAATAACCGCCAAAATTTGGCAACCCCGATAAAATAACAAAGAAGGCGGGCAGATCTAAAGCCCCCCATTGAAAATTCCGCGTCTTTAGGCGGGGAAGTGTTAATCGGCGACAAGTGGAGTAACATAATAAAACTCGCCTTGCAGTATTTCCCTCTGGGTTGCACCGTGACTATTCGAGAGCTTCAATCGCTGATCGCTGACATTGATTGCGTTTTAGCTGGGAACAGTTCGAGTTCCGATCGCTCCGAGCGAGGTTCCGAAACTATAGCGCATCAGGAAATTTTAGAACGGATTCGCCATTATCTCCTATCAATCCAAGACCGCTTGGAAGGATCGGAACCGACGGCAGTCTGGCAGAATCAAACGGCCAGCGCGATCGCTGCGGCTGTCATCCAACAAATCGAAGGGCAACGCGCCACTTGGATGCAGCCTTGGCAGATGGAATTAGAAACAGTACGCCAACAGCGAAACGTTTTATTGCGCGACATTCAACAGCTAGAAGGACAGCGCCAACAACTGCTAGGAGATTTCCTGCGCGTATTACTCGATCGCGCCTCAGAAAGCTTAAAGCAGGAAATGGCACAAACCCTAGAGCGGATCGAAGCGCAAGCAATTTACCAAGAAAGCTTGACAGAAACCGCTTCGGGTACGCTTCCCACTTTACCGAAAAGCCCAACGCAGCGCTTAGAACAATTGCAACAGTTGCAAGTCCAATCCGATCGCTTGCTAATGAGCTTGGACGCAACATTTCGCCAAGTTTTTAGTACCTTAGAGCGCGACATCCAAGGCTACGAACGCTCTCTATCTGCGGCTCTCGGGCGAATCCACGCTCTGGGAATGCAAGATAAATCAATGCTCGTTTCCGCCCCCCCAGAGTCCGCCACTGATTTTGAGATCGCGCCAGCACCCAGCAATACTGAAGTGCCGCCGGAATCGATTCCCCTCAAACCTTTAGAAATTCCCCCCTCTCAACCCACACAACTGCAACGGTCCGATCCCGCAGAAATGTATCCCTTCCCCGGTCTAGAATTTGCTGCTGCCTCCGCAGCATCCCGTTCTGCCGTTCTGGAAGAGGAAGAATACACATCGAACCTTGATATCGAATCGATGGACGATTCGGAAATCGACGCGCTCCTCCAACTCGAAGATCGCGACGAACAAGAAAAGCAGCGCGCCGAGCATGAAGAGTCGATTCGCGAAGGCTACCCCGATCCTTGGGATGCGCCAGACTTCAAAGCTCAAAATAACGAAGCGGAACTCGATCGCCTCGAAAATAAACTCTTCGGCAGCCTTAACGATCCCGCCTCAGAAGCACAAAAACCTACTGAGGAGGAGAACTCTAGCCGGGAACCCGAACTTATTCCCGTAGAAGTCGGGCTGTTCGATTCCGCTCCTATTGAGCTAGTTGCTGCGTCAATTGACCCCATTGCTAGCCCAGCCCGTTCCTCGATTCCCGAAACCGTTGTGAATCCGTCTGCCTCGGAGGAAAAATCGCCTCGACCGATCGCCGATACGATTGCTTCCCTCACCGAACTTCTCGATCGCGCCTATAGCGATACCGAGCCCGAAACCGAAACCTATAGCGCCGTTCCTCCCGGCGAAAGCTTAATAGCAGTTGAGGAAGGCTCTTTTAGCCGCAAAGTCAGCGTCGAACAAGTCCTCGAAGACCCTCAACTCAACCAGCGCCTTGATGAAGATTTACAACGTTTCGGGCGTGAAGGTGGTATCGATCTCCGTAAGGAGCCATTGCCAGAGGAAGCGAAGCCCAATTCTCCCCCAGCGGCTCTCGACCAAAGCCGCATCGACCTCAGTAAGCCCCCTCTACCCGGAGAAGCGGATTCCCAAGAATCTTCCGCCGACACGCCGCCCGCCGAACTTCTCGGTGAAAATTTAGGAGATATCGATCTCGAAGATCTATGGATATCGGATACGGAAGACAGCAATACCTCTGCCTCGAAGTCTAAAGATAGCTCGGCCTTGCCCGAGGAAATTGTTACGGATCCCTGGAGTCCGGCTGCCAACCCCACCGATCCCGAAACTGATAAAAATTGAAGATTAATAAGTTTCACATCGAGCAATGAGCGAAAACTCCTGTTGGTACTTGGGCATTGATTTAGGTGCTAATGGCTTGAGGGCTGTTTTATTGCAAACGGGTTCGGCACAGCAAGATCGCAGTCCGCAATATTATCCCTTGCATTGGCGATCGCAAGAAGCACCGCTCACTCAATTACCCGCTGTGGCTTACTTGGATATTACCGCTTCGCCAGAAGGGGAATCGTCGTCTGCAATGCCGTTATTCGTAGGCTCGGAAGCGATCGCGCTGGCAGGGCAGAAGCAAGGGGTGTTATTGGATAACCTCAAACTGCATCTCAATTTTGGGATTCCTTATTACGCGCGCGGGTTGAATCGTTGGGAGCCACTCTTGCAAGTTAGCAGCAATGCGCGCGTTTCTCTCGATTGGGTGCAACACGCCGTTGGCAAGCTGTTTGCAACGCTGCAAGAAGGGGTAGGCGCAATCGGGCTATCGGATCGCGAACTGCAAACGGCTTTAGCAACGCTTACAGGGGTGGTTTTAAGCTGTCCGGCGGGCTGGAACGATGCTTACCGCTTTAACTTGCGCGAAGCCGTGTTACAGGCGGGTTTAGTGGAGGATAGCAGTCAGATTTTTTTGCTGGAGGAAGCGATCGCGGCGTTATTGGGGACGAGCGTTTGGAAAAATGCTCCTTATAGCGGCCATTACGCGATCGCGCCTGGAATGACCTTGATTTTGCATGGCGGCGCGTTGAATACCGAATTAGCACTAGGGTTAGTTCCCCAGAAAACGGAGGAATTGAACCTGTATGACTTTGCTTTTCGCAGCGTTCCTTACGGCGGACGCGCGATCGCGGAGGACTTATTTTACCAACTGATTTACCCGCAATGGCAGTCCGAGCAGCCCTTCCTCGAGCAATTAAACCTCGAACTGCCCGAACCCGGACAACCCGCGCCTTTAGAAAGAGATCGCGCCTACGCCCAACTGCTGAGTTTTCCCGGCGGGCGGCGCTGCTTAGAAACCGCAGAACGGGCTTGGAGAATTTTGCAGCATCAATCGGAATTTAGCGCGCCCTTGGGAACGCAAACTTGGAGCGTGCGGCGTGCGGATTTTGAGGAGCGAGTTATTGCGCCTTATCTCGGCAGTCTCAACCGCGAACTCAATGCGCTTCTCGGTGCTACGGGATTGCAACCGGAGGCGATCGCGCGCGTTACGATTAGCGGCAATACAGCCTTAGCCTTGACGAGTTCGCTGCAAACATGGCTGAGCGAGAAACTGGTTAACGCCGAAATCGTTGCCCATCCAGAACCCGCAGACAGCAGTACCGTTGCGATCGGTTTAGCACGACTGCCCTTTTTTCCGCAAGCGTGCGATCGCCTCCGCCACCAATACAGCGATTACTTCCTCCTCAACGAAATCCTGCAAGTCCTGCCCAACCGTTCTTTTAGCCTTGAAGACTTGATGCAGCGCCTCGAAGGACGGGGAATCAATACTCGCGCCTGCCAGCAACGCCTGTTCGATCTCCTCAATGGCTACCTGCCCCCCGGACTCGTCCCTACCACTGCCAACGCTCATTGGCTTACCCTCGCTTCCCAACAAAATCGCGACTACCAGCGCATTACCATTGCACCTCTATTCGTCCAAGGCGAAGACTTTCGCTACCGCGCCAACGGGCGACAATGCCAATATTTGCGGCAATATTTCGCGGCGCTGCTATCCGGAACGCGACAGAAATTAGAGGAACCCGCGATCGTAACGCTTTAAAATATCGGGCGAAAAGGGTTTATTCGTAACAGCATTTAAAATCAATTCGTGCAATATTAATGCAACAAATTTTAAGCCTAGGTTTTGATGCAGTCATCCTAAATTGTTATCGCTGCTAGCAACCGATCGCAGTCCAGTTGGTACTTAAGTTCTAAAGTAAATTAGGAAGATCGATCCATACAGCAGATCTAATTTATTTCTTACAATTCTCTATTAAGTTCTGAAAGGGAGCGAATCGAGCTACATTGTCACGTAAGTCGGGTTAAGATTCAACAGACTTCAAGGAGCATCAGCCATGACAAGCGAAGCAAAACCCTCTTATCCGCATAGGCGCTACAAAGCATTGCTTCCCTCGCTTAACTCTCGTTGGCTTCTTGGTTTGTTACTGATGGCGGCGATCGCGGGCGGTGCTTACATTGTTTATCGCGCGATCGCGCCCACTCCCAAAGCCACTTCCCTGGTTACAGCAACCGCGCAAGAAAAAAGCTTGCCGATTACCTTCACTGCCAACGGTACGATAAAACCGGAGCGCACGATTAATGTCAGCCCAAAAACCTCGGGATATCTCAAACAATTATTAGTGAAAGAAGGCGATCGCGTCCAGCAAGGACAAATTCTCGCCTACATGGATAATTCCAACCTCCAGGGACAACTCACCCAAGCGCGCGCCCAACTCGCCCAACAGGAAGCCGATTTAAACAAACTGCTTAACGGAAATCGCCCCGAAGATATCGCCCAAGCGCGCGCCCAACTCAACGAAGCGCGATCGCAACTGCAACAACTCGAAACCGGAAATCGCCCCGAAGATATTGCCCAAGCGGACGCACAACTCAATCAAGCAGAAGTCGAGTTGCGCCTTGCTGAAGACGAATTGCAGCGTAACGAGACACTGCTGAAGGCGGGGGCAATTTCTCAGCAAACCGTCGTTCAAAAACGAGCGGCGCGGGATGCAGCGCAGGCAACCGTAGAACGCGATCGCGCTGCCTTAAAATTGCAACAACGGGGGACAAGAAGCGAAGAAATCGCTAAAGCGCGATCGCAACTCGAACAGCGCCAGCAAGCCTTCAATCTCGTTAATGCAGGTGCGCGCCCCGAAGATATCGCCGCCGCCCGCGCCCGAGTCGATGCAGCCCGAGGTGCATTAGAAACCATTCAAACCCAAGTCAACGACACGATTATTAAAGCGCCCTTCACTGGCGCAGTCACAAAAAAATATGCCGATCCCGGTTCTTTTGTTACGCCCACCACCGCAGGAAGTAGTGTAGAAGGAGCCGCATCGAACTCCATTTTGACACTGGCTGCCACTCCGCTTGTTGTCGCCTATCTCGACGAAGCCAACGTCGGGCGCGTAAAAATCGGGCAATCCGTCAAAATTAGCAGCGATGCCTACCCCAATCGCCCGTTTCAAGGAAAGGTGAGCCAAATCGCCCAGCAAGCGACGACAACGGCGAACGTCACCAGCTTTGAGGTTAAGGTTGCTTTAGAACCCGCCGCTCGGGAAGCGCTCAAAATTGGGATGAATGTCGATACTGAATTTCAAGTGGGAGAGTTAAAAAATGCGCTCTTGATTCCCTCTGCCGCGATCGTTCGCCAGAAAAATGGGACGGGCGTTTATACTCTCGGCACGGACAATAAACCCGTTTTTAAACCGATTAAAGTCGGGCTAACTATCGGCGAGCAAACTGAAGTTAAATCGGGAATCGGTAAGCAAGATTCTGTTTTGCTGAGTTTTCCGCCCGGAATGGAGCCGAAAGCGCAATTAAGAGGGCCGCTGGGCGAGCTAACGAAAGGGAGAAATTCCGGTCAGAATCGCTCCTCCCCAAGGAACAATAATGGTTCGCCTCCTCCTCAATGAAATATAGCGCTACTTGAAAGATGAAGGTAAGTTTCTCAACGCAAAAAAAATTGGTCTGGTGCGCGCTGATTCGCCCGGGAACAAGTCACTTTTGTCGCTCTCTCCCAACTTTGGGAGAGGGACTTTGAGTCTACTCCCCTTCGCCCAAGTTTGGGAGAAGGGGCCGGGGGATGAGGGCAATCGTCAGCAAGTTTGACCTGCTCCCGATTCGCCTTTTTCGATGTCTTCTTAATAAAAATATATCGAAAACAGTATAATTTCGCCCTGTTAGTTATTTAAAAATCACTCGCTCGATCGCTTATCCTTATGTTAAAACTAGAGATTACAACCGCGAAGCCGAAAACGAATAAAGCAAAGAAAGCAACTCAACAAATTGCCTTTACGGAAGTTGTTGGAATTGCATTAGAAGCGCTCTGGAGCAATAAACTCCGTACCGGATTAACGATGCTCGGCGTAACGATTGGAATTGCTTCTGTTACTGCTATTTCTTCCATCGGAGAAGGAATGCAGAAAAATGTCGGGCAACAAATGCAATCGCTAGGAACGAATGTTTTGCAAGTCATGTCAGGAGCGGCGCGGAGCGGAAATGTTTCTCAAGGCGCGGGTTCGCTGACAACTTTAACCTGGGAGGATAAAGGTGCAATTGAAAAAGGAGCGCCTTCGGCTAAACTCGTCTCGGCAACCTTGCAGCGCGGCGGTCAAGTTGTCTACAGCGGCACTAATATTAATACCACAATTTATGGCAGCGATCTTAACTATCCTGAAGTTAGAAATACTCATCCGGCTAGCGGGCGTTATTTCACTCAAGAAGAGTTCGATCGCGCCGATCGCGTGGCAGTTATCGGTTCTGTCGTGCAACAAAAACTTTTTGGGAATGGAACGGGATTAAATGAAAAAATTCGGGTTCAAGGCGAAAATTATCTCGTGATTGGCGTGATGGAATCGAAAGGCAGTCAGGGACCGATGAATCGCGACGATACGATTTATATTCCCCTCACAACGATGTCCGCCCGCATTGTCGGTAATAATGCCCTTCAAGGCATTTCTGTTAGTACGATTTGGATTGAAAGCGAATCGCGAGATTCTTTAGTTGCGGCTCAATTTCAGGTCACAAACATTCTGCGCTTGCGCCACAATATCTATAATCCCGAAAACGATGATTTTCGGGTAATGAACCAATCCGATTTAGTGAGTGCTTTTTCTAATATTGTTGGAGTATTGAGAATCTTCGCGATCGCGATTGCCGGGATTTCGCTATTAGTCGGCGGCATCGGTATTGCGAATATCATGCTTGTCTCCGTTGTCGAGCGCACGCGGGAAATCGGCATTCGCAAAGCGCTCGGCGCAACAAATTCAGCAATTTTAATTCAATTTGCGATTGAAGCGATCGCGATTTCTACCCTTGGCGGTGTTGTGGGGGCGGGGACGGGAGTCTGTCTTGCTTACTTTGGCTCAAATGCCTTCGGATTTCCCTTTATTATTTCGCGAAGTTCGATTGTCGTTGGCTTCATTCTTTCGATGTTTGTCGGATTTGTTGCTGGCGTAATTCCTGCCCGAACAGCCGCTCGTTTAGAACCGATCGCGGCTTTGCGGAGCGAATAGTATAGCGTTACTCGTTTGTGAATGTATGTTTCTAAATTTACCCAAGTTCTAGCAGGTGGGCGCTGCCCACCCTACTCCATTAACTCAAAATAATTATCCCACAATTATCCATTATCCATTGTCAATTATCAATTATAAAAATGTCTGTTATTTTAATGGAAAATATCGCCAAAAATTACTCCCTTGGCGGCAATCCCGTTCCGATTTTAAACGGGATCGATTTAAGTATTGAAGAAGGAGAATATATCGCGATTGTCGGGGCTTCCGGTTCGGGAAAATCTACCCTGATGAATATTATCGGCTGTCTCGATCGCGCCAGCAAAGGACGTTACTGGTTTGAAGGCGAAGATTTAACCACCTTCAACGACGACGAACTGGCATACATTCGCAATCAACGCATCGGTTTCGTCTTCCAACAGTTCAATTTACTGTCCCGTTCCACAGCGCTGGAAAATGTGATGGTGCCAATGGTTTATGCTAACGTTCCTAAAGCAGAACGCCGCGATCGCGCTACCCGCGCCCTCGTACAAGTGGGTTTAGAAGAACGCCTCCACAACCGCCCCAATCAACTCTCCGGCGGACAGCAACAACGAGTAGCAATTGCACGCGCCCTCGTCAATGAACCCGCTTTAGTTTTAGCCGACGAACCCACGGGCGCGTTAGATACAAAAACGTCCCATGAAGTGATGAACTTGCTGGGGGAATTGAACGAACGGGGCATTACCATTGTCATTGTTACCCACGAACCCGACATCGCCGCCCGGACGAAACGAACGATTCGGATTCAAGATGGCGCGATCGCGTAAAAATTGCCTCGAATCAACGCATTTTCCTGCTTATACCAATTTTATAGGATTGGCTCTCTAGCGATCGCACAGATGGCGATCGCTCTCCTCCAAATCGCCATTCGTGCGTAAATAATCGCGCACCCAATCGCAGCCATAACGAACGATGCGATCCACAGATTGCACCTCGGGGACGTTCCACAAAATTACCTTATTGTCCCCACTCGCCGAAGCGAGGGTTTGACCGTCGGGACTGAAAGTAATCTCCCAAACACCGCCCGTATGAGCCTTCAGAGTGGTTAAAAGGCTCGGCTTCTGACCCGCTTCCAGTTTCCAGAATTGAATCGCTCCATCGGCGCTCCCCGAAGCCAACAATTGCCTGTCGGGACTAAACGCTACACTCATGATACTATCAAGACCCTCAAGGGTAGCCAGTTCGCTGCCATCCAGTCGCCAAAGTTTCAGGGTTTTGTCCTGGCTGGCAGTAGCTAGAGTTTGACCGTCCGGACTAAACGCGAGCGACCGGACAATGGCATCGTGTCCTTGAAACGTTCTGAGCAACTTACCCTGCTTCGTCCAAAGTCTAGCCGTCGCATCGCCACTTGCCGAGGCCAGAAGTTGACCGTCAGGGCTGAAACTAACCATCCAAACTCCGCCTTGATGTCCCTTCAATCTCGCCTGCAAAACGGGGCTTTTCCCCTCCAGATTCCACAATCCCACCGTACCATCCGCACTGCCGGAAGCCAGCAGTTTGCCATCGGGACTAAATCGAACCCTTCTGACTCCCCCTTCGTGTCCTTTGAGAGTTGAGCGCAGTTGACCCTGTAATGTCCAGAGTTTAACCGTCGAATCTCCACTCGCCGTAGCAACAAGCCGACCGTCTGGACTGAAAGCAACTCCCATGACAATGCCTTGATGCTTCAGGGTTTGCAGCAGCAGCGGCCTACCCCCATCAACTCTCTTCCAAAGTTTAACGGTGCGATCGGTGCTAGCAGAAGCAAAAATCTGCTCCCGTCCCGGATAAGTTGGAGCAAAAGCAACGCCGAAAACCGATGATTTGCGATCGTTGATGGATTGCAGCAAGGCATTATTGGGGTTCCAGAGTTTCACTGTCGCATCCAAACTCGCAGTTGCAATGCTTTTGCCGTCCGGACTGAATTCTACACTCGTCACGAGCGCGCGGTGTCCGGCGAAAGTTTGCAGCAGTTGGGCTTTCTCCCAAGTCTCCCCATCTCGCTGCCACAACTTCAAGGTTTTATCGTCTGATATCGACGCTAACTGCGTACCGTCGGGACTGAAGGCAGCCCCAATGACCAAACCGTCATGGGCATTGAGGGTTGTTAGCAATTTCAGTCCATTTGGGGAGAATTGCCAAAGTTTAACCGTACCATCAAAAGAAGCAGTGGCGATTGTATCCCCGTTCGGGTTAATGGCAACATCCAGCACCGCCAATTCGTGAGCCTTCATTGCAGTTAGAAGCTGACCGTTAAGATTCCAAATATTCAACATTCCCTTGCCACTCCCGGCAACGATATTCTGGCTATCGGGAGTAAAGGCAACGCCAGAATTAATGACTGTATTGGCTTTTATCGTTTTTAGTAAAGTGCCTTTTTTGTCCCACAGTCGCAGCATTCCGTCTTCACTGGTGGCTGCGATATATTCGCTATTGGGCGCGATCGCAACACCACCCATATTGGCTCGAGCGCCTGTTAAAGTGTGGCGCAAAGTCCCGTCAGCATTCCAAACTTTGACCGTGCGATCGCCCGAACCCGATACGATTGTTTTACCGTCTTGAGCGATCGCTAAGCTCCCGACTAAAGCTTTATGTCCCGATAGCATTTTCAGCAGCCGACCGTCTTTTGCCCACAAGTTAACCGTATTTTCCCGACCGCTGGCTGCAATTATCTCGCCATCTCCCCTAATCGCCAAACCAATACTTCCCCCCATCGGTTTTGAGAAGCGATTGTATTCATCTGCCCCTAAAATGGCTTGCTGGAGCGCAATTTCGACCTTATTTTTAATATCGGGGTCGGCTCGTGTTAACAATAGCAATTTCTGCCTTGCTCGCAGTGCTTCAATTAAAGCATCTAATCGACTGTTAGCAATGAAAAGACCCTCAGAAGAAGAAACTAACGCTCTAATTTCACCAATTCTCGCTCGCCGTTCGCTGGCTAAAGCCTGACGATACTGCCAAAAAGCGATCGCGCCGAGAGTGCCGGTTAACATTAAGGCGGCTGTTAGCGCCGCGATCGAATAT
Source organism: Oscillatoria sp. FACHB-1406 (assembly GCF_014698145.1). Classification (NCBI taxonomy): domain Bacteria; kingdom Bacillati; phylum Cyanobacteriota; class Cyanophyceae; order Oscillatoriales; family Oscillatoriaceae; genus Oscillatoria; species Oscillatoria sp. FACHB-1406. The sequence goes on from NZ_JACJSM010000027.1 coordinate 24,512, forward strand.
TTTTGGAGTCTAGCACTGCGTTTTTGCAGCAATAATCGCGCTTCAACTTCCTGAAGTCTAGCTGCTTCTAAAGCTTGTTGAGTTTCTTGTCTGTCTAATTGCTCGCTACGAGCTAAAAACTGATAGTCTAAATCGCTCAAGCTTTTCCCCTGCGCCCAATTCTTCGCATCGATTAACGCTTGACCTCGTAACAGGCGCGAGTTATCTTGCTGCTGAACCGTCAGCCAAGCTTCAAAGATTTGTGAGTAGGGACGTAGAGCTTTTAATTGTTTCTCGACCCAACCGAGATTAAAGACTTGCTCATAAATTTTGTTGCGGACTGTTAAAACATTCTTGGTTTTAAGGACTAAGCCCGAAAGAATCAACTCGATTTGTTCGGAACTATCATCGCTGCTGACTTTTATCCCTTGTAAAATTTGTTGATAGATTCCTAATAATCGCCCCGCCCGTTGGGAATTTCTCAGTAGGCGATCGCGGATTGTTCGCAAATGCTCTGGTTCGTCCTTACTTTCCCACTTCTCAATCACGTATTCATTGACGATTGACTCCACCCAATAGTTTTCCATCCCCAGAGGAATTGTTTTTCCCGACATCTCTCCTGCCGTTTCTAACAAGTTAACTGCCAGCTTACACAGCTTTTGAGTTAAAAAAGGCTGTCCTCCCGTCCACTGGACAATGGCGCGGACAATAGCTTCCGGATTCTCTATTTTTTTCGCTAATCCCGCCGCCAGCGTCAGTGCTTCTTTGCTTGTAAATCCGTGCAATTCGATCGCCGTCCCGATATTAAAAGGAGTGCGATTTTTATCTGCAATTAAATCGCAAGGAGTTGCCACGCCGAAAATAGCTACAGTTAAGCGCTTGTATTCGGGATTCAGGGTGCGTTGATTGTAGCAAAAGCGAATCCAAGCAAAAAAATCATCAATCGCAAAATCTAAACTGATAATACTATCGATTTCGTCAATAAAAATAACAATTTCTTCATCAGGAAATTGAACCAGCAGAACGTCTTCTACAAAATTCCCCAAGCGCTGCAAGGGGGAGATATCGGTTAAATCGTTCCACCAGGTTTTTAAATTGACTTTTCCCAGCAAGTTAAAGCCGCGCCATAGCTCTGCTACTATGCCCTTATACCACCGATCTGGCGTAATATTTTCGCTGCCAATGCGCGTCATATCTAAGCTACTGCATCGATACCCCTGTTCTTGTAATAAATGGCGAGTTCTGACAAGGATTGACGATTTCCCCATTTGCCGAGAATTGAGGATGTAACAAAATTCTCCAGCGCGGAGGGCGGTATATAATTGGCGATCGGCTTGTCGCTCGACATAACTAGGAGCATCGATACTGAGGCTACCACCAACTTGATATTGGTAAGTCATAATCTGAATAATTGTAAATCGAGCTTGAGGTTTGCGCGTTGCTGCGATCGCTTTTAGACTTCAAACATTGAGATCGATTTGGTACGGTTTCGACCCTCGATTTTCGCTTGATGCAACGCCTCCGATGCAACTTCTATTAAACCCTCAAAAGACGTTTCTGGGTTAGGATTTAAACTCGTCAATCCCAAACTTACGGTAATCACTAAAGAGTGTAAGCCTCCTATATCTTCCAGATTGTAAGGAATGGCTAGCTTTTTGACTTCCAAGTGAATTTTTTTTGCAACTTGAAGCGCGCTTTTTTCCCCAAGACCGGGTAAAACAATTGCAAATTGCGCCCAGCTATAACGAGCAACTAAATGCTCTACCCCAAAAACACTCTTGCGAATGGCTCCCGCAATTTTGCGCAGAGTTTTTTCTGATAAAGATTGTTGTTTTCGTTTAGTATAAAAATTAAAGAAATCGATTTCGCATAAAATAAATGAGAGCGAACTCGATTGAGAATCAAGTTCTGCTAACAGATTTTTAAGCGAGAACTCTAATTGACTTCCTTTGAGAAAATTAGTAGTTTCATCAAGTTTACCAACTTGCTTTAATGTATGAATTTCCGATTTTAATTTTTTAATAGTATCGGGTAGACTTCTGGCTCCAAAATCATAAACCGTACAAAACTTTCGGTACAAATTACAACTTAAGGTTATAGAATCGCCCTCTAACTTGACTAATCCCATCTGTTCGAGTTTATAGGCTAAGAGCGGGTCTAACTTGACCCCTCCTTCAGCACGAACAACTTTTTTAAGCGCCGTTGCTAATTCTGGATGTTCTTGCAGCAAGACTAAGCGTTCTCGTAGATAGCTACTATAAATTCCTGCAATATCATGAGCTTTTTCTAGGATTTCATCAAGACTCACAGAAGAGGTGACGAGATGGTAAAGTGCCATCCCGATTAAGTACGGTTGTCCCCCCACTACTGCCATCAGTTTCTTTGCTTCGCTTTCGTCCGTCCAATCGAGTCCATAAGCTCCTGCCAAATGGATCGTTTCCTCTAACGTAAATTCGCGTAAGCAAACAGGCAACCCCACATTAAAAGGAGATTGATTGATATTAAAATTAATATAAACTTCGGTTGAATGTACCAGAACCAGCCTGAGTTTTTGGAAACTTTCTTGTTGCCTTGCCTCCTCATACCAGGAGCGCAATAGACCCATAAACTCGCGCGCGATCTGAGGATGCTCGAATAGCAAATTAATCTCATTCAAGACTAAAACAATCGGAGTATCGATCTGCTCTAACAAATAGCCTTGTAAATAGATCGTACAACTTACTTTACTGCCAATCTCTTCATCCCAATACTCCTCGATCAGGGGTGTTAGTTCGAGTTGACGGCTAAGGTTGGCACAAAACCAGCGCAAAAACCAATCTAAAGAACTAAAGATATTGTTATCTATCTGCCTAAAATCGAGGCGAACAGTGCGGCAATTGAATTGTTTGGCTTGATGAAGGAGGCGCAGCAATAAAGAACTTTTTCCCATTTGTTTGGGTGCTTTAATGCGAATGACGCTTCCCGGCTTGCAAATTTCTTGACCGACCAGTTGTTCGACGGGAGGGCGTTCGATATAAAATGGAGAACCGAGCGGCAGGGAACCGCCGGGAAATTCTGCCAAAGTTTGTTCGGGATTTCTATTGTCCGCGTTAGAAATGATGGTCATGAGTTGCGAGGGGATTTCAGGTCATTATTGAACCGATGCTTTTAGCCAGTGCAAACTCTGTGAGAATTAGTATAAAAACTCTACCCGGAAAATTAATTTAATAATCCTGGAACGCAAGGCTATATTTTTTGTGCTTAGATTAAATTGTTGTGTTATGCTAGCATTTCGGTAAGGGATGACACAAGGTTAGAGAGAAGATGAAATATTAATTTTAGTTTGTGTTTCCCTATTGAAAGCTCGTATAGGGCGCGATCGCGTAGGGTTTCTCCTAGCAACACGCACCCTGACCATGATTTTCGAGTCCCTAAGAATCTCGGATATTTTTCAATTTGTTCGCGATCGATTCTTCACTTCACTAAGCGCGCGAACTTATTCTTCCCAACTTGCAAAACTTTCCCTTCCACGACCTCCAAAGACTCCACCGTAAAGCCCACATCCGCTACCGTTTCGCCATCTAACTTTACGCCGCGATTTTGAATCGCCCTGCGTCCATCGCTACTACTGGCGCACAAGCCGCTTTCTTTGAGCAAGAAATTGAGCTTGACAGGAAACGCAATTGATGATAAAGAAAATTCCGGCACGGTGTCGGTTTGCGTTGTCTCGCCCTGAGTCAAATCTAATGCTGCTTTTTGAGCGTTTTTTGCTGCTTCTAAGCCCCAATATTGAGCGGAGACATCGAGGGCTAGCAATTTCTGGCGATCGCGCGGATTTTCCGGTAATTCCGCTAAAGGTAAATCGGTCAGTAACTCAAAATACTGCCCCAGAAGCGCATCGGGCGTTTTCTCCAGCTTCGAGTACATCGAGAGTGCCTCCTCCGTCATCCCGACGTAATTATTCAACGACTTCGACATCTTATTGACCCCATCGCGCCCCAATAATAACGGCAGCAACAGCCCAAATTGAGGTTTTTGTCCGAAATGCCGCTGTAAATCGCGCCCGACGGCTAAATTAAACTTTTGGTCGTTCCCGCCCAACTCCACATCCGCTTCAATTGCTACCGAATCGTAGCCCTGCATTAAGGGATAAAGAAACTCATGGAGATAAATCGGATTTTCCCGCTCGAAACGCTCCGAAAATCCTTCTTTTGCTAACATTTGCCCCACTGTCATCGTCGATAACAGTTCGATCAGTTTGCTTAAATCCAGTTTAGACAGCCAACTCGAGTTGTAGTGAATCTCTAGCCGTCCGGGAGTCTCAAAATCGAGGATGGGGCGCAATTGTTCGAGGTAAGTTTCTGCATTCTGCTTCACCTGTTCGGGAGTCAGTTGGCGGCGAACTTCTGACTTGCCGGTCGGGTCGCCGATTTGGGCAGTAAAATCACCAATAATAATGACAGCAATATGACCGGCATCCTGAAACGCCCGCAGCTTTCTGAAAGGGATACTATGACCTAAATGCAAATCTGTCCCGGTGGGATCGATCCCTAATTTCACCCGCAGCGGTCGATCGGGCTGTGCCATAATGCGGTAAGCCAAATTTTCATCCGGACTTTCCGACTCCGGGCGATCGGGGAATATTTCAAGCGTCCCTCGGTACAGCCAATTCAGAGTGGGATGGGGGTTAGAGGATAGCATTTTAGGGGTCAGTTCGGGAATTATGAAGGAATTCGAGGCAATTGGATTAGTATTTTAGGCGATCGCATATTAATATATATTTCAAAAAAGCAGAAATTTTCTTGTTTCCAGACGAAAGTTATCGATCCGTCTAGTGGGTCGCTCCTCCTTCCCTAAAGTCCTATCCCGTGCAGTTTCAGGATTCCAGCGATCGCTTCCCGCCAGCACATGAACCGAATCTCGAGTCAATCTCTTAAACTTAGGAAACAAATTGACGTGCATTTGCCGACTCGCGATCGCAACGCTAAACTCTTTTTTCAGTGAGGATGTGAAATTACTGTGGCAACTACTAGCACCGTTAGACAAAAACACGAGGATAAGAGCGCGCCGGGACCTGCAACCCGGTTTGGTTTGGGCGTTGTGAAGGCAGCAGGCGCAACGGTTTTAGGCACTACCATGCTGGTGAGTTCCATCGCGGCGGGAGGGTTGGTCGGTTTGGCCATTAGCTTTCGCAATCTGCCCGACGTGCGAGTTCTGCGAACCTACGTCCCGACCGAAACGACTTATATTTACGACGTTAAAGGCCGCCTCCTCGACAGTCTCCACGGCGAATACAACCGCGAAAACATTAAACTCGATGAAATTTCGCCCAACTTAAAACGCGCCGTTCTCGCCATTGAAGACAGTCATTTTTTCCAACATCAAGGCATTAACCCCACTAGCGTCGGTCGCGCCTTATCGGAAAACTTCAAACGCGGCTACGTGGCGGAAGGGGGTTCGACCCTCACCATGCAGCTGGTAAAAAACCTCTTCCTCTCGAGGGAACGCACCGTGAGTCGGAAACTCGCCGAAGCAGTTCTCGCTATTCGCGTCGAGCAGATTTTCAGTAAAGAGCAAATCTTAGAGATGTACCTCAATAGCATCTATTGGGGTCACAATGCTTACGGCGCTCAAACCGCAGCCCAAAGTTATTTTAGTAAACCCGCTTCTAAGCTGACTTTGCCAGAAGCTGCAATGATGGCGGGTTTAATTCAAGCACCGGAAGATTACAGTCCTTTTATTAATTACAAGGAAGCGAAACGCCGACAAGCAGAAGTGTTAGGTCGGATGAAAAAGTTGGGGTGGATTACGCCTCAAGAAGCCGACGCAGCCTACAAACAAGCCCTAAAAGTTGGCAAACCCACGGCCTGGAGAAGGAGCGATCTCCCCTATATTACGGAGGTGGTCGAGAGCGAACTGATCGATCGCTTCGGTAAAGATACAGTTTTAAAAGGTGGAATGCGCGTCCAAACGACCGTGGATTACAACTACCAAAAACGCGCGGAAGAACTGGTCGCGAATGCCCACGATCGCCTGCAATCCTACGGACTCTACGCCGATCAGGTCGCTCTGGTGGCGGTCGATCCTCGCACTCATTTCATTAAAGCAATGGTCGGGGGCGTAAACTACAAAGAAAGCCAATTTAACCGAGCCATTCAATCCTTGCGCCAACCCGGATCGGCCTTCAAACCGTTCGTCTACTATACTGCCTTCGCTACCGGTAAATATAGCCCTTATTCTACCGTTTACGATTCGCCCGTCAGTTACCGCGATGGCGGCGGTTACTATTCCCCCAAAAACTACGGCGGCGGCTATTCCGGTGCGGTCAGTATTTACACGGCCTTGACGCAATCGCTGAACGTTCCGGCTGTAAAAATCGGTCGGGCGGTAGGCTTGGATAAGGTCATCGAAACCTGTCGCATCTTGGGGATAAAGAGTCCGCTCGAACCCGTTGTTTCTCTGCCCTTGGGTGCGATCGGGGTAACGCCGTTAGAAATGGCCGGAGCCTATGCAACCTTTGCAAGCAACGGCTGGCAGTCTGACACGACTGCAATCGTCCGCGTCACCGATAGCAGCGGTAACGTGATTCTCGACAACGTTCCGAAACCGAAGCTCGCGCTGGATCCTTGGGCGACGGCTTCCTTAACGAGCGTCCTCAAGGGCGTAATTGCAGGCGGGACGGGGAAAAAAGCGGCGATCGGTCGTCCGGCAGCCGGAAAAACGGGGACGACTTCTTCGGAACGGGATGTTTGGTTCGTTGGCTACGTGCCGCAGTTATCAGTGGCCGTTTGGATTGGGAACGATAACTACCGTCCTTTGGGCGGCGGCGTAACGGGCGGCGGCTATGCGGCTCCGATCTGGCAGGATTTTATGTCCGATGCGCTGAAAAACGAACCCGTGGAAGATTTCCCGGACCCGTCTCAATTCCCGCGCCCTCAGTCCTAGCGGTCTTTAAAGTTTAATTTTATCGGTTCGGGAGACGGAGGGACGGTGGAGAGGGTAAGAGGGAGAGCGACGAGCCGCACATCCACCTCTTGAATTCTGATAGACCGCTAGGATAACAAACGGTTGACAATTGGAGAGAGAGGAAGAGAGAGTCCGAGCGGTTTTTAAGAATCTTTACTTTGTCGGAAAAGCCGAGCGAGTGAGGACAATCGCGCTTTCTGCTCTCTAGCAAGAGCGAAAGGTTCCTCTTTATCCTTGACAAGAACGCGGCTGTCTATGAGATCCTGTTAACGGTTAACTGCTGAGAAAGCTGCATCGCGATCGCTGGTTACCTGTTCGTTGTATTGGGAGAATCCAAAATCGAAATGGCTGAAAACTACCGCTTTGAAACGTTACAAGTCCACGCAGGACAAAATCCGGCTCCGGGAACTAACGCTCGAGCCGTTCCAATTTATCAAACCACTTCCTATACCTTTAACGATGCCGCTCACGGCGCAAATTTGTTTGCCCTCAAGGAGTTCGGCAATATTTATACGCGCTTGATGAATCCGACAACGGATGTGTTCGAGCAACGGGTAGCAGCCCTCGAAGGCGGCGTAGCAGCCCTAGCGACGGCTAGCGGTCAGGCGGCGGAGTTCTTAGCGATTAGTACGATCGCGCAAGCAGGCGATAATATTGTCTCCACCAGTTTCCTCTACGGCGGCACTTACAATCTCTTCAAAGTTGCACTACCCCGTTTGGGGATTGATGTCAAGTTTGTCAATGGTGACGATCCGGCGGACTTCCAAGCCGCGATCGACGATCGCACGAAAGCCCTCTACGTCGAAACCATCGGCAACCCGCAATTCAACATCCCCGACTTCGCCGCCCTCGCCACCATCGCCCACGATCGCGGCATCCCCCTGATCGTCGATAATACCTTCGGCGCAGCGGGCTATCTCTGCCGTCCCATCGAACACGGAGCCGATATTGTGGTCGAATCCGCCACCAAATGGATTGGGGGACACGGAACCTCAATCGGCGGCGTAATCGTCGATTCCGGTAAATTCGACTGGGCCAACGGCAACTTCCCCATCTTTACCGAACCCAGCCCGGGCTATCACGGCTTAGTCTTCTCCGATGTCTTCGGTACTGGCGGTCCCTTCGGTAACATCGCCTTCATCATCCGCGCTCGCGTCGAAGGCCTGCGCGATATTGGCCCCGCTATGAGTCCCTTCAACGCCTTCCTGCTGCTCCAAGGGCTAGAAACGCTCTCCCTGCGCGTCCAACGCCACGTCGATAACGCCCTCGAACTGGCGCAATGGTTGCAGCAACAGCCCCAAGTCGAGTGGGTGAGCTATCCCGGTTTGCCAGAGCATCCCTACCACGAACGCGGCAAGAAATACCTCAAACACGGTTTCGGCGGCGTGTTAAACTTCGGCGTTAAAGGCGGTCTCGAAGCCGGGAAAGCCTTCATCGATCGCGTCAAACTGTCCAGCCACCTCGCCAACGTGGGCGATGCAAAAACCCTCGTCATTCACCCCGCTTCTACCACTCACCAGCAACTCAGCGAAGCCGAGCAACTCTCCGCTGGCGTTCGTCCGGACTTAATCCGGGTTTCCGTCGGCATCGAGCATATCGACGACATTAAAGCAGACTTCGAGCAAGCGCTCGGTTAATCGATGAGCATCCAAGCCTTTATCTCGCCTCAAACCCAGTTCTATCGCCTTCCGGAACCCTATTTATTGGAATCCGGGTTTGATTTACCGCAGGTGGACGTTGCTTACTGTACGTGGGGAACGTTGAATGCCGATCGCAGTAATGCCGTGTTGGTCTGTCACGCGCTGACGGGCTGGGCGCAGGCGGATGCTTGGTGGGGGCATTTGTTCGGCCCCGGCAAAGCCCTGGATCCGACGCGAGACTTTATCGTATGCAGTAACGTCCTCGGCAGTTGCTACGGCACCACGGGACCCACCAGCCTCAACCCCGCCACGGGCAGAGCCTACGCCGCTGACTTTCCCGAAATTACGATTCGGGATATGGTGCGCCTGCAAGCGCGCTTGTTGGACGCATTGGGCATCGATCGCCTGCAATTGGCGATCGGGGGGTCTTTGGGGGGAATGCAGGTGTTGGAATGGGCGATGATGTTTCCCGAACGGGTAGGCGCAATCGCCGCGATCGCGGTTTCCGGGAGACATTCAGCTTGGTGTATCGGTTTGAGCGAAACCCAGCGCCAAGCGATTTATCTCGATCCGCTCTGGCAGGATGGCTATTACGACCCCGAAAGCCCTCCCGCCGCCGGTTTGGCCGCAGCGCGCGCGATCGCGATGCTTACCTATCGCTCTTGGGCTAACTTTGAAGAACGTTTCGGTCGCCAGCACGCCAACAACAATCCTAACGCCCCCTTTACCGTAACGGAGTATTTACAGCATCACGGACGAAAAATCGTCGATCGCTTCGATGCTAATACTTACGTCACCTTGACGAAGGCAATGGATACCTACGACTTATCGCGCGATCGTGGCGATTATCCTGCCGTGTTGGAAAAAATTGCTCAACCTACCCTGATTGTCGGGATCGAATCCGATGTCTTGTACCCGCCCATCGAACAGCAACAACTCGTTGAAGCTATCCCCAACGCCAAACTCGCTTGGTTGCCTTCTCCCCACGGACACGATGGCTTCCTACTCGATCGAGACATTCTCGATCGCTTCGTCGTTGATTTCCGCGCCGCCCACTGCGCCAACTGCGAAATGAGCTATAAGTAATGAATAATGGATAATGGATAATGAATAATGAATTACGAATTCGATATTTTGTCCCAGTTTATTCAAAAACTTTTCATTGTCAATTATCCATTAAAAAAGATATTTTATAACCGCTCGTCGAAAAAAAAATTCATTATCCATTATCCATTGTCAATTATCCATTAAAAAGATGACTGCTTTTCGCGTTGGCGTTGCCGGCCCAGTTGGTTCTGGAAAAACTGCTTTAGTAGACGCATTGTGTAAAGCGCTGCGGCAGGAGTATGAAATTGCTGTGGTGACGAACGATATTTATACCCAAGAAGACGCGCAATTTTTAGTGCGATCGCAAGCGTTGGAGCGCGATCGCATTTTGGGCGTAGAAACCGGTGGCTGTCCGCACACCGCTATCCGCGAAGATGCGTCGATGAATTTGAGCGCGATCGAAGATTTAGAGCGCCGTTTTAACAATCTCAACTATGTATTTCTCGAAAGCGGTGGCGACAATCTCGCAGCAACTTTTAGTCCCGAACTCGTCGATTTAACGCTCTACGTCATCGATGTTGCAGCGGGCGATAAAATTCCTCGTAAAGGCGGCCCCGGAATCACAAAATCCGATCTTTTAGTGATTAATAAAATTGACCTCGCGCCTTACGTCGGTGCAGATTTGGGCGTAATGGAACGGGATGCAAAGAAAATGCGCGGCGATAAACCGTTTATTTTTACGAATCTAAAAACGGGGGAAGGATTGCAGGACGCGATCGCGTTTGTACGAGAGCGAAAAATTGAATAGAATTAATAGGTTTTGATGAGACGTAGCTATCCTAAAGTTTTTTAGAATTCTGAATCGCTGTCTCCTGCTTGCCTTCCAACTTTTAGTCTAAATCAGCATTTTTTCTGTACTTTTCATCTAACCGTTTTTCTGCTTCCAACATTTGTTCATCTCGATTATCGATTAAACGACTCAGATTGCCCAAAATAAGGAATAGCCCCATATTTACCTTTAAGATAATCGTTTTTATAGGAAGCATCATTTCTAACCTTGAATTCTGCCAAAGAATAAAGATCGCTCGCTCCCTTGTTATCTTTCTCAATAAACCAAATTTGATCTCGCCTCAGAAGTTCGTTATCGAGTAAATTAGTATCGTGAGTCACAAAGATGAGTTGAGCATTCCCTGGATTACTTTGCTTGGAGTTGAATAGCTTAACAATTTCGCGAACAATTGCAGGATGAATGCGCGCGTCGAGTTCATCAATTAATAAGACTCCACCGTTCTGTAAGGCTAACAAAAAGGGAATCGCGAAGGCAAAAAGTTTTTTAGTTCCTTCGGATTCATGTTTATCGAGATCGAAGGTTACTGTTGCTATTACCTCTCCTTCGTCGTTATACTTTAAATGAAGAGTTTTAATTTGTTCTAGCTGTGCAGAGATAGAATTTTGAATCGATGCCAGAATTGCTTGCTTTGCCTCCTCCGTAAGATTACCGTTATAATTTTCTTCAATAGTATTATACAGACTGGGCTTAATTCTTATCGCTTCAATACCCAAGTCAAAACCCCTTAAAAAATCAGCGATATCAGATTGATATTTTGGATATTCTAAAACATAGTTAGTTGTTAGTAACTGATAATAGTTGCTTTTCAAGCCTGACAACACAACTGTCTCACGATCTAGCCAAAATAAAATTTTTTGCGATATCTTACCATTAAATTGAGCGGCAACGGAAAGAAACAAAGAGTTTTTTCTGGTTTTTTCTTCTAACCCTTTCCCTTCAGAAAACACTTTTGTCATTTCAAAGTCATTGAACTTCCGATTAAAAAGACAAGTTTCTTTCTTTTTAGGGATATGAAAAAGCCATTCAGAAATAACTCGCATGCGCTCGATCTCAAAACCATATCGATAGATTTTTTCCTCTAAAATAAAAACAAGCTCAAAAAACGAGGGTTGTGCTTCTGATTCCGTGCTAAGTTTAAACTTGTCTGTAGCAATTTCATCGGTAATTTGAGTTTCTCTAGAAGAATTGAGAATAAAATCTTTCATAAACTCAAAAGCTTGAATTAAATTGCTTTTTCCGCTTGCATTGGCTCCATAAATGACGGCATTCTTTAGCAAGCTTAATTTATCGTCAACTTGAAAGACATTATTTTCGTCAACTTGCTCGTTTTTTGCCTTCAGATTTGTTGCAACCAGGCTGAGCGTGACGATTTCTTTGAACGAACGGTAGTTTCCGACACTAAATTCAATCAACATAGTTTGGTATAAAAAACCGTACATTTGAGATTTTTTCACAAATAACGCAGTTTTTGCGATCGCTTGTTTCAATTCTATACAAGCGCCACTGAGTAAAACAAACGTACTTTTTTGCAAGGCAAGCGAAGGGGCGAGAAGAAAACAGACGAACGATTAGCGATCGCGAACAACCCAGCAAGGTTGTAGTCGTTACAATAGCGATCGCGCTGATTAAAAGCGTTTATTGAGGTAACTGCTATCTTGCACGACGCTGCCTAAACCATAGAACGGGTACTGTTAACCGCTAACCGCTAACTGAATAACTGCTCCCATGCTCTCTACTATTAAAACCCTCGCTCAAACCCTTGCCCCGCGACTGATTGAAATTCGCCGTCACCTGCACGCCCATCCAGAACTTAGCGGTCAGGAATATCAAACAGCCGCTTACGTGGCCGGAGTCTTGTCCTCTTGCGGTCTCCGCGTCGAGGAGGCAGTCGGTAAAACGGGGGTTGTGGGAGAATTGCAGGGACGCGGCGAAGATAATCGCATTCTCGGCATTCGCACCGACATGGACGCACTGCCGATTCAAGAGCTTACCTCCGTTGAGTTTGCCTCTCGCAAACCCGGAATTATGCACGCTTGCGGTCACGACGTTCACACGACTTTAGGGCTGGGGACGGCGATGATTCTGTCGCAGATGCAAGAATCCCTACAGGGAAACGTGCGTTTTATTTTTCAACCGGCAGAAGAAATCGCCCAGGGAGCGGGCTGGATGGTGCGCGATGGGGCAATGCGCGATGTTAGTAGCATTTTTGGGGTTCACGTTTTCCCCTCGATTCCGGCGCAATCGGTGGGCATTCGTTATGGTGCGCTGACGGCGGCGGCGGACGACTTGGAGATTTTTATTCAAGGCGAGTCGGGACACGGGGCGCGCCCTCACGAGGCGAAGGATGCGATTTGGATTGCGGCGCAGGCGATTTGTGCGTTGCAGCAGGCGATCGCGCGCACTCAAAATCCCCTACGTCCGATCGTCTTAACCATTGGGCAAATTGCAGGCGGGCGCGCGCCGAATGTCATTGCCGATCGCGTCCGCATGGCCGGAACGGTGCGATCGCTCCATCCCGAAACTCACGCTAGCCTACCAGCATGGATTGAGGGAATTGTCAATGATATCTGCAAAATGTACGGGGCGAGTTGCGAAGTGAACTATCGGCGCGGCGTACCTTCGGTGCAGAATGACTTTGCGCTGACGCAACTGATTGAAGCAGCAGCGCGGGAAGCGTGGGGGAGCGATCGCGTGCAAATCCTCACCGAACCCTCCCTCGGCGCAGAAGACTTTTCCCTTTACCTCGAAAGCGCGCCCGGAACGATGTTTCGTTTGGGAGTTGGCTACCCGGAGCGGCTCAATCATCCCTTACATCACCCCGAATTTGAAGTTGATGAATCCGCGATCGTTACAGGAGTCGTAACCCTCGCCTACGCTGCCTGTAAATATTGGCAATCTCCACATCGCGAATCGTAACCCGCTCCGAATCGCTGAAATTATCTGGGGAAAGAATTTTTAATTTTTAACTTTTAATTTTTAATTCCACCAAGCGGCTAGAGCGTTTGAAACAACTCGAACAGCTTCAAGCAGAAATGCTTCAATTTGTCAACTGTTATCGGGGCGGGTTGATAGTTGCCGACAATTTGCCAGCGCTCAACTGTCGAAAGTCGCCAAGCTTCGCCTTCATGATTAAAAGCGGCAATTTCCACACCGATTAATCGCCGGGAGCCATCTACAGAGTCTTGATGAAAGCGAATTTGGACTAAAAGACTGCGCCCTTGCAACTTCGGACTCCAGCCGGGAAAGTGAAAACCGAGGTCGATGGAATCGGGATCGATCCATTCTCGCGTATCGGGGTCGTTGCGCCAGGGTTTCAAATCCGCGCGCGCGTCGGGGAATTCATTTTTAAACAGATTAACAATCGCGGCAATTTTGGTTGCTAATTGTACGCCTTTGGCTTGCTCGGCTGCATTCACAGGATTATTCTCCTCCACCTCAATCGAATTTGAAGCTTAATTATCTAGGATACACCGCTCAAAATTGGCTCGTACTTTACAGAAGGCATGAAGAAAGTCTTGCGGGAACGGGAACAGGGAAGCCGTGCTATACAATAGTTGAGAATTGTTGGGGGAAAAAAGAGCGCTCTCGGAGCGTCATTTAGCCCCCGCTTAACGTTTACGATGACATCGAGTGCGTTCAATGGCAGCGATTCAAGCATTACGAGGAACGAAGGATATTTTGCCCGAAGAAGTGGGCTACTGGCAAACTGTAGAAGATACGGCTCGTCAGATTTTTGGACGCGCGATGTATTCGGAAATCCGACCGCCAATCTTCGAGCAAACGGAGTTATTCGCGCGCGGGATTGGCGAGGCGACGGATGTGGTAGGCAAGGAGATGTACAGTTTTAGCGATCGCGGCGATCGCTCGATTACCTTGCGTCCCGAATTTACTGCCGGAGTAGCCCGCGCTTACATCGAACGCAAACTGTTCGCCCAAGGCGGTCTACAGCGATTGTGGTACGGGGGACCCGCCTTTCGTTACGAACGTCCCCAAGCCGGTCGCCAGCGACAGTTTCATCAAATCGGAATCGAATCGTTCGGTAGTAGCGATGCGCGCGCCGATGTCGAAGTTATCGCGCTAGCAACGGATTTATTACAAACCTTGGGGCTAAAAAGTCTGAGTCTATATATCAATTCGGTCGGGCAAAATGCAGATCGCCAGCAATACCGAGCCGCGTTAGTGGAATACCTCACCCCCTACCAAAACGAACTCGATCCCGACTCCCAAGACCGCCTGACGCGCAATCCCATGCGAATCCTCGATAGTAAGGACGAGCGCACCCAAGAAATTGTCGCCGATGCACCCAGCATTTTGGAGTATTTAGGAACCGAATCGAAGGCGCATTTCGATCGCGTCCAGCAGCTTTTAACGGATTTAGGCATTGCCTATCGCCTCAACCCCCGCTTAGTGCGCGGTTTGGACTACTATACCCACACCGCCTTCGAGATTCAATCCGACGATCTCGGCGCGCAGGCGACGGTATGCGGCGGCGGGCGTTACGATGGCTTAGTCGAGCAGTTGGGCGGGCCGAGTACGCCTGCTGTCGGTTGGGCGCTGGGGATGGAACGCCTGATTATTTTATTGCAACAGTTGCAGCCGATTTCAGCATCAGTGCCAGATTTTTATCTTGTCTCCAAAGGCGAGCGCGCCGAAAATCGAGCCATGTTTCTGGCTCGAGAATTGCGCGCGGCGGGTTTGAAGGTGGAGTTGGACTTAAGCGGTAGCGCATTTGGCAAGCAATTCAAGCGAGCCGATCGCAGCGGAGCCTCAATCTGTCTGGTTTTGGGGGAATCTGAGGTTGAAAATGCGACCGTTAAACTAAAATGGATGGCAACTCAACAGGAAGAAGCGATCGCGCAGACCGAACTTTTGAGTAGAACCGACGAACTCCGCCAACAAATGTTGAGGTGACGATAAGCCCCTATGAAGCCCTGGGAATTTCTCATTCAAAAAAAAGGCTCTCCGGCGTGGTTGGCCCTGAAAACGCAGAAACTCAAACTCGAAACGGGCGAATATCGACTGGTGGCGCGATCGCATCAGCCTAACCTCGATGTCGAAGTTCTCGTCACCTATCAAACCTTAGACAAAGCTTTAGCGCAGCCGCGATCGCAAAAACGCACGACTCGCACTAACTCCGAAGGATTACTCCCCGTCCTCCCTTTCATCAATCTCAAGCCGGGATTTTGGCAAGTGTCTTGTTCGGGGCAAGCGTCGGAGGAAACCGAACCGCAAATCGTTCGCTTTCAAGTCCTTCCCGCTGCCAGCGTAAAACCTTCACCTGAAGTTGCCCCCGCCGCAATTGCAACCTTACCCCAACTGCCCTCCCTCGAACCCCCGCAGCGAGAACCGGAGGCAACAGCGCCCTTAGAACTGACCTCCGAGCCGCAAGAAGCAGTCCGAGCCACCGTTTTGTCCGATGGCAGGCTTGAAGAGCAACCGCCGGGACAAGATTTGGAATCCTTGTTAGAGCGATCGATTCAAAGTTTAGAGCAAATTCTCGCCGCTGCTAACGAACCCGTTGCCAAAGCTGCCCCTCCCGAACCCCCTCCCCAAAAAGTCGCCGCAGAGGTGGGTTTTCCCGAAGCCCTAACGGCTTTACAATTGCGTCTCGCGCTCTACCACGAAAACTTCGTGCGCCATCCGGGAGAATCGCTGTTAATTTCCGGGCAGGTTGATGCGATCGATCCCAGTCAGAACGACCTCGAACCGATCTTTGCGGCTTTAGAAGGGCGATCGGTACAACTCGTCCTGCGTTACCTGTTGCGCGATCCGCAAACACCCGCTCCCGGTGAAAGCAATAAGGAAACCGACGCAGCCGGAATTCAAATTTTATTTGACTCGCAGCAATCCGCCGCCAGTACCGCCCTGCCGAAAGTATTCGGCTATCGGCTGGAAGTGCCGGAACGCGATCGCCATCCCTTAATTTTGGGTGAAGTGCGCTTAGAAGCGGTATTGGGGGCTGCCCTACAAACGACGCGGATTTTGGCGCGATCGTCTTTTACGATTACGGCGGCGGTAGACGAGCTTCTCGAAGCTGTTGTGCCGTCACCCCTAGAAGTCGATCGCTCCAGCGCTCAGTTACCGGAGTTAGAAGAATCAGCACCTTCTGTGAGGGCAGAATTCCTCGAAATTGCCAAGCAAGCGGTACAAAATCCTTCGTTTTCGCCGACTTTCGGGCAGGTTCTTCCGCCTAAACTGTCGGCTTCCACCGGCTCGAAAACGGCGCGATCGCTCGATCTGCCCGATTTTCCCCTTCCCTCGCCCTCCGTCCCAGAAACGCCCGAACCGGCTGCCGAATCGCCTGTTCCCCCTTCCGAAACCGAAAGCACTCCCGAAGAAGCCCCTCCCATCGCCCCATCCCCGCCAGCCCTCACTCCGGAGTTTTCCCCTATCGATGATTTGCTGCCTCCCCTTCCTCCCGATGAGGTGGAATCGGAACCGCCCCTCGAACCCAATGTTTCCGAACCGCCACCGGAACCCACTGAGTCAGAGCAAGCGTTTCAAGCTTTGCACCTCGAAGATCGATTTTGGTCGCGCATGAACTCTTTAATGGAGGAAGCGGCTTCTTTTGCAGCCGATAATCCTTCGCCCCTCCCCCCGGAAGCGCCTCCTAAAGCGGATTTATTGGGAAGCACTTCTCCGGTTCCCCCGCCCGAAACTCCCCCCGATGACGGGAATAACGGCGATGAGGGCAAGCCGAGTCAAATATCGCCCGACGTAGAAACGCCCTTTGATGACGATCCTTGGGCGAACTTGTTACTCGATGAAAGCCCGTTGACGGAAGAAACGCCGATCGCTAAACCCGAACCGTCCCTGGAAAAACGCCCGCCCGCTCCTGTCGCGACCGAGGAAACCATCGATTGGGGACAGCCTGAAGCTGAAGCGATGGATTGGGGACAGAATGAATTTGTGGTGGATGATGATGACGAGATGCCGCCGCCGGAACTGTTCAAGCGGGATACTTCGGGGTTGCCTTATCCCGTTGCGGTCGATCGCTCTCCTGACAAATCACAAAATCAGCCAAAAGTCAAGTCAAAGCCTGAAGAACCTATACCCGTACCGATTTTAGAGTTGAGCGAGAGCGAATTGGTGGCAGGGGAAACGGCGCTGGTGTGGGTAAAATTGCCGCCCTGCTCTAACTCAATTTATGTGAAATTATGGGTTATTGACTGTCAGACGCGATCGCTGCTTGATGGCCCGCGTGCCTTTGTCGATTTTACTGAAAATCAGGACGGAGAATTGGAAACGATTACGCAATTATTGGTACCGTTGGGAAGTTTAGAGATACGATTTGAAGCGATCGCGATCGATCTCGTCACGCAACGAGAAAGCCACAAAACCAGCGTCAGTCGTCACGTCATTCCTCCCGATTTACCGCAATTGGGTTAACAGATTGAAAAACTTTGAGTAGTAACGATTTGCTTAATATAAATGACTCTCAATCTCTATTTTCTGCGCCACGGCGAAACTGAATCGAGTCTTACTGGAACTTATTGCGGCGCGCTCGATGTCGAACTGAGTGCCGAAGGGCGACAAATGGCAGAAGATTTTAAAGCCGCTTACCAATCTTTTCCTTGGGAAGCGGTGTATGTAAGTCCGATGCTGCGTACCGTTGCAACGGCAAAACCGTTGTGCGATGCGATGGGTTTAAAAATGCAATTGCGGGAGGGATTGAGAGAAATTGCGTATGGGGATTGGGAAGGAAAAACGCCCGCAGAAGTGGAAACGAGCGATCGCGATAATTATATTCGCTGGTTGAGCGATCCGGGTTGGAATGGGCCGACGGGAGGCGAAAAAGGAATCGATATTGCGCGGCGCAGTGCTTTAGTTTTGGAGGAAATCGAGCAAAAATATCAAACTGGAAATGTTCTCATCGTGTCTCATAAGGCAACGATTCGGATTATGCTATGCGAGTTGTTGGGAATTGATGTCGGGCGATTTCGCGATCGCATCGGGATGCTTGTCGCTTCGATTAGCGTTGTCGAAATCGGCGCGCGCGGCCCGCTTTTAAAGATTTTAGGCGATCGCGCTCACCTTCGAGCCAGTTTGCGCGATCGCCCGGGCAGTTAAAAAACCGCTCGTAGATCGCGCAAGAATCGCTCGGCTGCTTTTATTTACTGTTCGCTCGTAACTTATCATTCATCTCCCATCGCTTATCATTCATAACTCATCACTCATAATTCATAACTGATGAAAGTTGCCGTTTTTAGCACTAAAAACTACGATCGCGAATTTCTCCAAACTGCCAATCAACAAAGCGATAACAAACATGAATTCGTCTTTTTTGAACCCCGTTTAACCTTAGAAACCGCTCCCCTAGCGGCAGAATTTCCCGCAATTTGTGCCTTCATTAACGATCGCCTCAGTGCCGAAGTTCTCGAACATCTCGCAAGCGGCGGAACGAAATTGATTGCCCTGCGTTCTGCCGGATACGATCGCGTCGATCTCGCTGCTGCTGCGCGTTTGGGAATGACCGTTCTCCACGTTCCCGCCTATTCACCCCGCGCCGTAGCCGAACACGCGATCGCGCTAATTTTAATGCTCAATCGCAAGCTTTATCGCGCCTACAATCGCGTCCGCGACGATAACTTTTCTCTCGAAGGATTGCTCGGATTTGACTTACACGGTTCGACGGTTGGCATTGTCGGTACTGGCAAAATTGGACTCTGTTTTGCGGAAATTGCCAAAGGATTTGGCTGCCATCTCCTCGCTTACGATCTCCATCAACATCCAGCTTGTTTGGAACTCGGCGTAAAATATGTCGAACTGCCCGAACTTTTAGCGGCTTCCGATGTTATTTCCCTTCATTGCCCCTTAATCCCTGCAACGCATCATCTGATTAATTCAGAATCCTTGCAGCACCTTAAACCGGGGGCAATGTTAATTAATACCAGTCGCGGCGGTTTAATCGATACGTCAGCCGTTATTCAAGCCTTAAAATCTGGAAAACTGGGATATTTGGGCATCGACGTTTACGAACAAGAAGAAGAATTATTTTTTGAGGATTTATCCAATACCGTTATTCAAGACGATACTTTCCAGTTATTGCAATCCTTTCCAAACGTCGTTATTACCGCCCACCAAGCCTTTTTTACCCGCAATGCCCTTGCGAATATTGCCCAAACAACTCTTTCAAATATTAACGATTTTGCTGAAGGGAAACCCTGTGCCAATCAGGTCAAAGAGTCATAAATTAACGCGGTAGGGGCGAATAGTCCTTCGCCCCTACGTCTCGTTAAAATGCGCCAGAAGTAGAGGGATGTGAAAGTTCTGCACCGCATTCGGGGCAGAATTTATTGGTCATCGAGTTTTTCGCACCGCAGGAGTCACAACGGATAACGCTCGTTGCTTGTTCGACAGGGCTGGGCTTTGGCAATCCAACCATTTCTGCGTTACTCTTACCGGGAGCTACCATTGGATAGCAGTTTTCATCGCGGTTGACGCGCGCATCGAGGAGAACCGGGCCGTTATGGGCGAGCATAGTTGCGATCGCGGCTTGCAATTCGGCGCGATCGCTCACTACCATTCCCTTAATCCCGTAGGCTTCTGCCAATTTAATAAAGTCCGGCATTCCTTTATTCGTCTCGGAAGCCGAGTAACGTTCTCCATGAAAGGCTTGCTGCCACTGACGCACCATGCCCAACCAACCATTATTAATAATAACGGTCTTGACATTTATCCCATACTGTGATAGAGTACCCAACTCTTGCAGGTTCATTTGGAAGCTGGCATCGCCGCTAATACAAATCACCTCTTCTTCGGGCAGTGCCACCTTTGCACCCATTGCCGCAGGCAGACCGTAGCCCATCGTCCCCAAGCCAGCGCTCGAAATCCAGCGGCGCGGGCCGTAGTTAATAAACTGTGCCGCCCACATTTGATGCTGTCCCACATCGGTGGTGTAATAAGCCTTCGGCGCTTGTTTGCCGAGTTCGACGATGACTTCTTGGGGCGAGAGAGTATCGGGATAGTGGGGGACGACGAGGGGATAATCATTGCGCCAGCGGTTGATTTTGTTTAACCAAGGACGGGTTTGTCCTTCCACCGGCTTAAGACCCGATTCTTGTAAGCGCTGCAACAGTTGTTGGAGAACGCAGCGCACGTCGCCGACAATCGGCACTTCGGGGGCGCGGTTTTTGCCAACTTCAGCGGGGTCGATGTCGATATGAATCACCTTTGCTTTTGAGGCAAACTTATCCAAACGTCCGGTTACGCGGTCATCGAAACGCGCGCCCACCGCCACCAACAAGTCGCACTCGCTGACGGCGAAGTTAGCGTAAGCAGTGCCGTGCATCCCCAACATTCCCACCGAGAGGGGGTGATTTTCGTCGAAGATTCCCAATCCCATTAAAGTTGTGGTGACAGGGATTTGGAAGTATTCAGCTAAGCGTTGAACTTCAGCGTAAGCGCCCGCCGCGATCGCGCCGCCACCCACATATAATAAAGGCTGTTCGGCTTGCCGCAACAAGTGCAGCGCTGCATTAATCTGGCGGGGGTTGCCTTTCACCGTTGGGCGGTAGCCGGGGAGATTCACCACTCCCGGTTCCACGGGGATATAATCGAATTCTTCTAACCCCACATCTTTGGGGATATCGATTAACACCGGTCCCGGTCTTCCCGTACTCGCAATATGAAACGCTTCTGCGACGATGCGCGCCATATCTTCTGCGTTACGCACCACATATGAATTTTTGACAATCGGCAGCGTAATCCCGAAAATATCGGTTTCTTGGAACGCATCCGTCCCAATCGCAGGGCGCGGCACTTGTCCGGTAATCACCACCATTGGAATCGAGTCGAGGTGCGCCGTAGCAATCCCCGTCACTAAATTCGTCGCACCGGGGCCGGATGTGCCGAAACAAACCCCAACTTTCCCTGTCGCCCGCGCGTAACCATCTGCTGCGTGGGCTGCACCTTGTTCGTGGCGGACGAGAAAATGTTGTACGTCCCCGCGCGCTTCGGAGCGATACAGTTCGTCATAAATCGGCAGAATTGCACCGCCGGGATAGCCAAAAATATGCTCGACACCGTGGCGCTTGAGACTATCCATGAGCGCAAAAGCTCCGGTTCGGCGCGTCGGTGCGATGGAAGATGATAGATTAGGCTGAACGATTGATGAAACCACGGCTTAACTTAGGAAGTAATGGTAAATAGCTGAAGACTTCAAGCGCAAAGAACTCAGGTTTGGCAGAAAACTTACGGTTGCGACGATGGCGCGAAAGGGGGACAAACCTCAAGTTTTGAGAAGTAATCAGTGTAACATAAATTCTCGCGCGATCGTGCTGTATTTCTTCGGTCAATCTAAAATTTAAACGGCAGGAAATAGGGCGTTTGAACCGATCTTTTGGCAGGCCGCTATTTGAGAATTCTTTTAAGCTTTTTTAACTTTAAAGCGTTGCAAGCAATCTTTCAATTAGAGCAATCGAGATTTTGCATCACCTGCGGCTATCTCTGCAAAAAACCATCCTTGACCCAAGTCCGAAGTCCCGGCGCAAGGTTAATTGTTGTCGTACTTCCTAACCGACTCATTTCAAGCAGCGATCGCCGCCGCAAAGATTCGATAATGGTTAGGCTTTCCATTGCCGATAAGTTTAACACTTGACGCAAGGATGCGATCGCGACGGGGGTAGATTGTTGTGAGAGGAAAGAGAGAGTGTGCTTTTCGGAATCGGTGAGGCGATCGTACAATCCGTTCAAACTCGCTAAAATTCCTTCACACAACCAACCGCCAAAGCTGACAAACTCCGCCGCATTGCCCCCAAACCATGTCTGCGTCGATCGCGCTGCTGCCTTCAACCAACCGGGATGTCCGCGATACACTTCAACCAGTTCGCTCCAAGCTTCCGGCGCGGTTAAGTTTTGTTCTTGCAGGAGGGCGAGGGCATCTTCTAAGTTTAAGCCGTTTAGAGTCCGCGATCGCGTCCGTTTGTATTTTTCCTCCCAACTAACCCAATCGAGAGGCTGTTCCCGACTGGTAACAAGGATACAGCTTGGATGTCGCCCCCGCGCCGCGCGATCGAGCAAACTTGCAAAGTCCGCCATTTCCGCCCGCCAAGTTCCCGCCCAACTCCCTCCTAAAAAAGCTGCCTCCAATCCGTCGAGAATGAGGAGGCAGCGTTCGGTTTGCAGGCGATTGAATAGGCGATCTTGTGGGGGTTTGGGGCGGATAGGAGGTGGCGAACCCCGACTCAAAAGTTCGGCAATTTCGGCTGCGAGGGTATGGGGATCGGTATCGGACGTTATGGTGCGCCAAATGACAGCAGAGAATTGGTTGGCAACGCGATCGACGAATTGGGCTGCTAAACTGCTTTTTCCCACCATCGGCAACCCCCACAATCCGATTAACCGACATTCCTCTTCAACCGTCCAGCGGGTGAGGGTTTCGAGAACATCCTCGCGTCCGATAAAGCCCTCTGTATCCGGCATTGTATCGAAACTGCCGCGATCGCGCCAATCTTCTGAATCCGTGCTTTTAAAAGGGGCTTCTTGAGCCTCAGCGCAAAGATGATTATACGAGTGATTAATCGCGACAATAATGCGGGAATTTGCCACATTCGAGTAAGTGGACTCGCCAGCAATATTCGTTATACGTTCCATTGCTGCCCGAAAACTCTTCTTCTCTATCGTTTCGCCCGTCACATCAGATAAAAGCCGCCAAACCGAAGCACCCACCTCTCTCACATAACCTTCCGTCCGCCTCACCTCTTCCGCAATCTCTGCGTAATGCTGACCGTGCCACGAACCCCGCAGAATCGAGCGTTGTAGTTCATCAAGGTGCTTGCCCGTCTTCGCATAGACCAACTCATCCGTCAGCTTGACGACTAAATCCACGCTCATAGTTACTCAACCGCACTAAAACCTACATTCATCATACATGACAAAGGGAAAAGTACATACCCCAGCCGATTGCCATCCAATATTTTGTAAGTGAGAATCGTCGAATAACTAGGATAGATAGTTGTACCGAGTCGCTGCACTAACGCAATCGTTTTCCTATGAATTCTATAACTCGATTAAACGCTAAAGTTATTGGCATTTGGGCTGGACTTGGAGCCATTTTAGGCGTGCTAATAGCGATTAGTGCATTATCATCCGGTTCCGTACAATTCGGTGATGCCTTGTCAATTTTTCTCCAAGGAAGTCTTGTCTTTCTTGTTAATGGCTTCTTCTACTATGCTCTTGATGGAGTCTTCAGATATAAGTTCAGGTTCGATCAAATCTTTTATCCGCTCTGGGTCTGGGCTATCTATCCGGTATTAGGGGCTTTAGTATTAGGTTTTAGTATAGCGATTGGGATGTTAGGTACTATCTTACAGGCAGCTTTTGGAGTTAAAATATCTACACCAAAATTACTTAAAACTCAACAAGCAAAAGAAAGAATAAATAAAGTTATTGAAAACAACGAGACTAATCTCTCAGTTTCCGAGGTTGATGAAATATGTGAAGCTTTATCAGGAGGAATGAGTTCTGTCTCAGACAAGACCTTACTAAAAAATATTCTCATGAAACTCGTTAGCTCGCCAGGAAAAAAAGTAAAAGATGTACTGTCTTCTGCGGAAATAGATTTTCTTTTAAATTTATTTCTTGACGAGACATAGTGTAATACTCGTATCGACTCACAAAAATATAGTCACTATACATCAATCAGTTTAGGAGCAGAACAATGCCAGATTTTCCCAAAAAAGGTCAAGAGTGGCCAATTATGCAATTGCCAAACAGCCAATTTCCTCAATCTATTCTTCATATGTTGAATTGGGTAGCAGAGCCACAACACCCTGGGCTGTATAGAGTGAAATACAGTATGGGAAACGGTAAACTAAAACAAATTCTTATTAAGCCCTATAGTCAAACTATTAACAATCCAGATATTCATAAAGGTATTGAAAATTATCCTCACGTTCAAATTAAATTTGACGATAATGGTCAACTCTCAAATTGTCACTACAGTAAATACACTCCTACTACTGGGTATGGCTCCGATGAATATGGTAAGTTAAAATCTAAATATGGAGTGCAAAAACAAGGAATTGGTGCTAACGAAATGAGAATTTTATTAATAGCAATTTTGTCAAACTCTATGTCTGATGAGTTATCAGAATTATTTCGTGTATTATCAAATTCTCTAGACCTAGACTAAGTGCGATAACTAAGCAGCATAAGGCAGGCGTAGGGTGCGTTAGGCGCGAACTCGATATTGTAGGAAAGCAATCGATTTCTCTGCGCGCCGTAACGCACCAATCTTATCCGGTGCGTTACGCTTCGCTAACACACCCTACTATTTAACTACACTCGCACAATATCAAAATCATCGTTTCATTTTTCTAACGCAACAATTAAGGCTTGACACGACACTACTGCTTTAATTGTTTTAAGTTGAAGAATTAAACCCTGCTAAAACTCGGTATTCTGGCGGAATCAAACCTCGTACAATATCTTCTTGAGGAATCCCTAAAGCAATTAACTCTTCTTCAATTTGACTTTCGGTTTGATTGCGTTGAATCCAAACTTTTTCATCTTGAATATCCAAATGAATTAAAGCAACATATACTCGCTCTTGTCCGCGCCAGCCCAAGCTAAGGATTAAATATCGATCGGTTTGAAGATCGAATATTTGTTGCGTTTCAATTTCTTCGCGATCGCCAGAATACCCCACAAATTGCTTGAGAAATTGCATAACAACCTGACGATAGCGATCGCACTTCGTCGGGGGAACCTGTATTTGAACGTCGTTCGGATTTACAGCCATTTCCCCACCTCTCGATCAATCTTTCATCATCGCGAGTCAGATAACGGACAAGAATATTTATATCTATCCCTATCATTGCCAATCGCTAACCCACTCAGAGATAGAAACATCCATTTCTTCTAAAGTTACCTTTACGCGATCGGGACGATATAAAATACCCGATAATGTTTCTACAGAAACGTCGAGAGGAATAATCCTGACTTGACCTTCTTCATCGATAATGAAATCGATTTTACTCCCGCCGTC
Source organism: Oscillatoria sp. FACHB-1406 (assembly GCF_014698145.1). NCBI lineage: Bacteria > Bacillati > Cyanobacteriota > Cyanophyceae > Oscillatoriales > Oscillatoriaceae > Oscillatoria > Oscillatoria sp. FACHB-1406. The sequence goes on from NZ_JACJSM010000027.1 coordinate 49,962, forward strand.
AAGATTGAGATAGTCTCGAATGGCTTGGGGTAGAGTAATTTGTCCGGTGTCGGCAACAGTTACACTAAACATTTTATTATTTCAAGCAATTATGATAGGCGCAATGCCAATTCTCATTGATTTTGCACGATTCCCCAAGAGGGCATAACAGTGTTATGCCCCTACAGTAAAAAAATTAGCGCATCGCGATTGGGAATTGGTGTAAGGTCGGAAATTTAGCAACCTTACCCTTTGATTCTAACTCTGAGTTCAACGCGCGCTACTGCGGTCTAACATCGACGCAAATATAATTTTATGAGGTGCAGTCGGTAGCAAGCGTCGCAGCACGCTTAAATACTTCTCAGCATCATTTCGACGGGTGAAACGAGCAACGACGATATTCTGCATCTTCGGTAACTGCCGTACAATACACCAGGGCTGGAGTTTTTCGCGGTAGGTCAGTTCTGTTGGTATCATAAGGTTATCCTTTCCACCGTTGTGGATTGTTGAAGTATGGCGATCGCCCTTGATTTCTTAGGTTGGAGGGCGATCGCTTATGAGTATCTTTTTATTGAATGATGCGTTCGCATCATTTGTCAAGTCTAGGATGGGATTAATTCGGCTGCGAGTCAAGGAACTAGCGAAAGAAAAAGGTTGGACGCTCAAAGAAGTATCGGAGCGATCGGGTATTACTTATAGCACTGTCAGAAGCTATGCTCATTCTCCGAGTTTGGCAACAGTAGACTACACCGCTTTACGGAAACTTGCGCGCGTTTTCGACTTGGCAATTGACGATATTGTGGAAGTTTTGGAAGAATAATTTTTCGATAAAGCTTTAGAGGTATAGGCGTAGGGTGCGTTAGGCGCGAACTCGATATTGAAGGGAAGCGATCGATTTCTCTGCGCGCCGTAACGCACCAATCTTATCCGGTGCGTTACGCTTCGCTAACACACCCTACTATTTAACTACACTCGCACAATATCAAAATCATCGTTTCATTTTTCTAACGCATAACGGACAAGAATATTTGTATCTATCCCTATCATTGCCAATCGCTAACCCCCTCAGCGATAGAAATATCCATTTCTTCTAAAGTTACCTTTACGCGATCGGGACGATATAAAATACCCGATAATGTTTCTACACAGTGTTATGCCCCTACCGCAAAAAAATTAGCGCATCGCGATTGGGAATTGGTGTAAGGATGGACAGAAAAGAAAGGCTAAACCAGACCGAATATTGTTAGCGATCGCGAAAAGACGGACGAACTTATATAATGTTTTCAGTTTAAATGTTCGCGATCGCTGTTTTTCCCCATGCCCCGCATTCCCACAATCACCTACGATCGCGGTACTCTCTTACTCCATCCTCCCCCAAAAGGTCGAGCTTGGATCGATTATGCCCTGTGGGACGATCGCGTCGAGAAATTTCGCGTCCCCGGAATGCAATATCGCCCCCTCATCGAAGCGCTACAAGCCGAAGGGACACCCTTTGAAGACGAAGCCAAAGGATTCATTCCCCTCGAACTCGCCGCTAGTTTCGAGATGGAACCTTACCCCCACCAAGCGGAAGCCTTGCGCGCTTGGAAAGTCGCCGGACGCAAGGGGGTTGTCGTTTTGCCGACAGCGGCGGGAAAAACCTATCTGGCGCAACTGGCGATTCAATCGACGCAGCGCAGCACCCTCATCGTCGTCCCTACCCTCGATTTAATGCACCAATGGTACGCGCAGATGGAAGCAGCCTTTCCCGATGTAGAATTGGGGTTATTAGGGGGAGGATCGCGCGATCGCACCCCGCTGCTGATTTCCACCTACAACAGCGCCGCTATCCAAGCAGAAACCCTCGGCAACCGCTACGCCCTCATCGTTTTCGATGAATGCCACCACCTCCCCACCGACTTCTTCCGCGTCATCGCTGAATTCGCGATCGCTCCCTACCGCCTCGGACTCACCGCCACTCCCGAACGCTCCGATGGCTCCCACCGCGACTTAGAAGGACTTGTCGGAGCCGTCATTTATCGCAAAACCCCTGAAGAACTCTCCGGAAGCGCCCTCGCTCAACATCGCGTCGTCCAAATCAAAGTCAAACTTTCCCCAAAAGAGCGCGAAACTTACGACAGCGCCATGAAACTCCGCAACGAGTTTTTGCGGCAAAATCGCATAGCCCTCAGCAGTCTTGATGGTTGGCAGCATTTCGTGCAAGCGTCCGCCCGTTCCCCAGAAGGACGTAGAGCAATGCTCGCTCATCGCGAAGCCAAAGAAATTGCCCTCTGCACCGATGGAAAGTTGCGGGTTCTTGCCGATTTAATCGCCCAACATTACCCCGAACCAATCCTTGTTTTTACGAACGATAATGCAACCGTATATCGCATTTCCCAAGAATTTTTAATTCCGGCGATTACCCATCAAACGCCGGTAAAAGAACGGCACGATATTTTAACCCGGTTTAAGGAAGGAGATTATAAAGTTATTGCGGCTTCCCACGTTCTTAATGAAGGCGTTGATGTTCCCGACGCGCGCATTGCTGTTATTCTCTCCGGTACGGGTTCGACGCGGGAATACGTGCAACGTTTGGGGCGCGTTTTAAGGAAGGGAACGCAAGAAAATAAGTTTGCGCTGTTATATGAAGTGGTTACTGAAGATACGAGCGAAGAACGGACTTCCGAACGCCGACGCGGAGAGAGCGAATATGGGAAACCGTCTAAGCAAAAATCGAAGCAGGAAGCAGAACAATTAGAGATTATTCCTTCTCCTTATCGTCAAAAACCGGCTCCTATTCCGAAAGCTGCTGAACCCAAAAAAACTTGGGGAGAGCGCAATTTTCCAAATATCGAATAAAATTAAATCAAACTTTACATTCAATAAATAGTTGTGATTAATAATGTTAAAATTAAAACTTAGACTAAAAATACAATAACTTGAAGAATGATGTCCGATCTGCACAATCAGGGTTTGTCACTTCTTCGTACCGCACTTAACGATCCGGAAGCAAATTTTCGCGATGGGCAGTGGGACGCGATTTCGCAATTATTAAATCCTGGAACGCGCCTACTTGCGGTGCAGCGAACGGGCTGGGGAAAAAGCCTAATTTATTTTCTAACAACGCGACTTCTACGCGATCGCGATCGAGGAATCACACTTATTATTTCGCCCCTCCTCGCTCTAATGCGAAATCAAATTTCAGCCGCTCAACGTCTCGGACTTCAAGCTGAAACGATTAACTCGACTAACCCAGAAGCGTGGGAAATTATTCAACAACGATTGCTTCTAGATACAATCGATCTACTCCTCATCTCGCCAGAACGTTTAGCAAACAATAATTTTCGAGAAGAAATTCTTTTACCGCTGTCGGCTCGAATCGGCTTTCTTGTCGTCGATGAAGCCCACTGTATTTCCGATTGGGGGCATGACTTTCGTCCCGATTATCGAAGAATCGTCCGCATCCTTCAAGCCCTTCCTAAAACGATCCCCGTTCTCGCAACAACTGCTACCGCTAATAATCGCGTTATCCAAGATATTCGCGCTCAACTCGGTTCTGAATTAAAAATCGCGAGAGGAACGCTAGCTAGAGAAAGTCTTTGCTTGCAAAATATTTCCCTTCCCTGCCAAGAAGCTAAACTAGCTTGGTTAGCTGAGCAGATTCCCAACTTGCCGGGAAGTGGTATTATCTATGCCCTAACCGTTCGAGATTCAGAACAAGTTGCAGAGTGGCTAAAGATACAAAACATCGATGCCGAATCCTACTCCGCACAAGTCCCCGGCGAACAGCGAGAAATTTTAGAGCAAAGATTGTTAAACAATCAAATTAAAGCATTAGTTGCAACCTCAGCTTTAAGTATGGGATTTGATAAGCCGGATCTCGGTTTTGTCATCCACTATCAACGTCCGGGTTCCGTCGTTCACTACTATCAACAAGTCGGACGGGCAGGCAGAGCCGTATTGAGGGCTTATGGTATCTTATTAAGCGGGAATGAAGACCAAGAAATCACAAATTATTTTATCGAATCTGCCTTTCCTCCAGAAAACCACATTAAGGAAATCTTAGATGTTCTCGCTCGCGGAACAAACGGACTCTCTCTTCCACAACTAGAAACTCAGTTAAATATTCCGCGAGGAAAAATCGAAAAAGCGTTAAAATTTCTTTCCTTAGAATCGCCGGCTCCGATCGCGAAAATTGAGAGGCTATGGTATCTCGCACCGATTGACTATAAAATCGATCGCGAGAAAATCGAGCGGCTGACTGAAATCCGCAAGCAAGAACAAGCTCGAATGCTCGACTACATCAATGTGCGCAGTTGCTTAATGAAATTTTTAGCTAGAGAATTAGACGATCCGACGACAACAGAATGCGGACGCTGTACAGTTTGTCTGGGAAAATCTCTGCTCCCAGAAACCTATACTTTAGAAAAAGCTGGAGAGGCCGTCGCTTTTTTACGCAGAAAGAGTTATCTTATCGAACCGCGCAAAAAATGGGCAGCGAGTGGACTGCTGTCTCATAATTGGAAAGCAAATACCAAAATTCCTCCGCATTTACAAGCCGAACCCGGTCGTACTTTATCGCTTTGGGGGGATGCAGGTTGGGGGACTTTAGTCAAGCAAAATAAATATCGAGATGAATATTTTAGCGATACTTTAGTCAACGCAGTCGTTGAATCAATCCAACGCTGGCAAATCGATCCATTTCCCACTTGGATAACTTGTATTCCTTCACTAACTCGACCTGAATTAGTTCCTAACTTTTGCGAACGCTTAGCTCGCGAACTTAACATTCCTTTTGTTCCCTGCGTCCAAAAAAATTATCAAAATCGTCCCCAAAAAGAGATGCAGAATAGTTCGCAGCAAGTCCATAATTTAGATGGAGTCTTTAGGATCGATTGCTGGCAAGGAATGGCAGGGGATGTTTTCTTAATTGACGATATGGTTGATTCTCGCTGGACTTTTACCGTCGTTGCTGCTTTATTAAGACAATCTGGAAGCGGTAAAGTGTTTCCCTTTGCGCTTGCTCTTAACTCACTCGGTCAGGGAGAATAAATGGCAACACTAACACATATTTTAAAACCCGATGCCCAAGCGATTCTGCTCCTATGTGCGAGTTTTGGACAAACTCGGCAAGCAGAACCCATTCCTTTAAATTTGGGAGAATATAACCTTCTAGCTCGAAAGTTACAGCAAGAAGGTTTACGTCCCGGCGACTTGCTCGCTAGCGATAGAAAAAGTTTGATATTAAGTGCGAGCGGTGAGGATCTCAATTCACAAAGAATTCTTCAACTATTAGAACGAGGGGCAATGTTAGCGATTGCTGTTGAAGATTGGACGAATAAGGGATTGTGGATTTTAAGTCGTAGCGATGAAGCGTATCCGCAGCGACTCAAGCGTAAATTAAAACAACAGTCTCCTCCCATTTTATATGGCGTAGGAAACCAAGATTTATTAGCAAGAGGAGGTTTGGCGATTGTTGGCTCTCGGAATATTGACGATGATGGCCTTAGCTATACGAAACGAATTGCAGAAAAGTGTGCAGAACAAGGAATTCAAGTAATTTCTGGAGGTGCTAGGGGGGTTGACCAAACGGCAATGCTATCAGCAATTTCGGCGGGAGGAACTTCGGTTGGAGTTCTCGCAGATAGTTTAATGAAAGCAGCAGTTTCTCTCAAATACCGTCAAGGATTGTGCGAAGGACGAGTTGCTTTGATTTCGCCATACGATCCGGCTGCGGGTTTTAATGTAGGAAATGCAATGAATCGCAATAAGCACGTTTATGGATTAGCCGATCGCGTATTAGTTGTTGATTCTTCTTATCAAAAAGGGGGAACTTGGGCGGGAGCAAAGGAGGAGTTAAAACGAGAGATTCGGATTCCGGTTTGGGTGCGAGTCGATCGTAAAAAACTGCCTGGAAACCAGGGATTGATCGAGCTAGGAGCGTTCCCTTTTCCCGCAGAACCGTGGAATCGCGATATTTTAACAATGGTTGCAGAGAGCGAACAGTTATCTCGATCGCAGTCCCCCGCAAGGGTGGCGAAACAATTAAGTTTAAATGATCTAGAAATTATTGAAGAAAAATCGAATGCTACGCTCGATCGCCAAAATAAAGAAAGCAAGATTAAATTGCCAAAAGATGCGTATGAGGCGATTCTCCCGTTACTGCTGTATCATTTAACTCAGCCCCGAGAGGATAATGAAGTTGCAGTATTGTTAGATGTGGCTATCGGTCAGACAAGAAGTTGGTTAAAGAAAGCCGTAGCTGAGAAGCTAGTGAAAAAAACGAAAAATGTTTATGTCTCGCTCGAGGGCGAGGAGCAGTTAAAGTTGCTGTCTTTAAATTAGGGCTATACAGAGAATTATTTTACTCCGATCGCGCGAACCGAACTTTTCCCTGACTTTGGCTTAAATGCGAAGTATCCCCATTCAACTCCATTTCCCACTTCTCGCCAGTACGAACCAGCTTCACCAAGCAACACAGGGCGGCTGTTACTTCGGCGCGATATCCTAACAAAGCGATCGCACCTTCCACGACAAAAGCCCCATGCGTCACCAACAAAATATTATCGCTAAATTCAGCAGCAAGGGTTTGAATCGTTTTAACGACGCGATCGCGCATTGCCCTTTCATCTTCGGGATACTGCGGCACAATTCGGGAAGTATAACTGAGATCGATCGCGTTGTACCGTTCTGCTAGCACTTCTAACTTTTCTCGTTCCGGCATTGCCCGCATCCAATCCGGATTCAACCATTCGCTCAAACCCGCCTCTAAACAAATCGGAAGCTGGAGAACTTTTGCTACTTCCCAAGCCGTTTGTACCGTTCGCAAAAAGGGCGAAGCAAAAATGCGATCGATCCTCTCTAATTTAAGGCGTTCTCCGAGTTCCTTTGCTTGCACGAATCCATCATCCGACAGCGAAGGATCGTAAGGCCGTTCGGCGGTCAGAAACCAGTCCGGGTTGACGAAATCAAAGCGGTTTCCGTGGCGGGCAATCCAAACAGTTTGGGGCATAAATCTTTAATCTTCGTACCAACTGGCGCGCCATGCCAATTCTGCTTGCGCGATCGCTAATTCTCGCTCGTGTTGCTGATATTGTTTGCTCAACTGTTTGAGCGAACTAAGCATCTGGCGAATTTTGTTGCGCTCCACGCCCAGCCCGGGATCGCTAAATTCGAGTTCCGACAACTGCAAGCGAATCCCAACAGCGGGAATAATGCTAACCTCCGTATCGCTATTCGTTTCCTCAGCGTCGTCCTCTGGCGGTTGCAGAAAGTTAGGCAAGTCCTCGAGGGCAATGGTTGCTTCTTCGCCTTGAATCGCAATTTCGAGACCGCGAGGCAAAGAGCGTTCGGGTAAAATCGCCGCATCTCGCAGGGTGGTATTAGCGCGCGCGGCAATGGTTTGTAAAACTTGCTGAGCGGCGCGATCGCGGCGTTGCATGAGTCGCAATAGGCGTGCGGGGGGCGATTCGATCTCCTCGAGTTCCGCCTCGCTCGCTTCCTCCGTTACCTTTAACTGCGCGATCGCTTCCCGCCCTAACTCCCGCATCTGTTGCTGAAGCTGCTGTCGCCCGCTGACGCTCAGCGCTAAGAATGCCTCCGGATAAACCTGAGTACAAGTTTGATAGCAGGCTAGCACCAGATGCCGTTTCACCAACTGTCCCAATCGCTCGAAATACTGGTTGTAACGACTGTCAAGCTGCTCTGCTAGCGCCTTCACCCGCTCCGAAAGTTTGGTTAAATCCTGTTCGATATGTTGAAGCGAACGAGCCATTTTCAGTTTTCAGTTCTCAGTTATTAGTCATCAATTAATAGCTGAAGGAAAATTCTTCTTTAACAAAAAAGGCAAAAGAAAAAATTTTATTTTTTTCCTTCGCCTTTTCGGGTACTTCAACAACAAATGAGCCGATTACTTTTGACCCGTTTGCGCTGCAACTTCTTCAGCGAAATTGCTCTCTTTCTTCTCGATTCCTTCGCCCAAAACAAAGCGACTAAAGCGACGAACTTGAATATTTTCGCCAACTTTTGAAATCTTTTGTTTGACCAACTCTTCTACCGTAATACTTTGGTCTTTAATGTAGGGTTGATCCATCAAAGAAAGCTCTTTCAACCGCTTTTCAATGCGACCGACAACAATTTTTTCGCGAACATTTTCGGGCTTACTCGCTAAGTCATCGCGCCCCATTTCAATCGCCTTCTCTTTCTCCGCAAATTCTTGAGGAATATCCTCAACCTTCACGTATTCTACTTCGGGGCAAGCAGCAACTTGCATAGCAATATCGCGCACCAGACCTTGGAATTCGTCGCCGCGCGCCACAAAATCGGTTTCGCAGTTAACTTCAACCAAAACGCCGACTCTTCCGCCAGTATGAATGTAGCTGCCGACTAAACCTTCGGCGGCAACGCGAGTGCCTACTGTCCCCGCCTTAGCAATTCCTTTTTGGCGCAGCCATTCTGTCGCTTTCTCGATATCCCCTCCAACTTCCTTCAGCGCCTTTTTGCAATCCATCATCCCCGCGCCGGTTTTATCGCGCAGTTCTTTAACGGTTTTTGCAGAAATTTCAGCGTTCTTCGGGGCAGCTTCAGCCGCAGGGGCCGCAGTTTCTTCAGCAGCGGGCTGAGTTTGAGGTTGAGATTCTACTTTATCTTTGTCTTTTTTCTTACCTTTAGACATAACTGAAAAATTGGGGATAATCTGAATGATGTACTGGAGAATAAAGCTTGAAAGCCTTATTCTCCATGACTATTTTATTCGTTACCGTCCTCGTCTTCCTCCGGGTCTTCAGGGAGGCTGACTTCTTCTTCGTACTCTCCCTCGACTTCTTCTAACCCTTCTTCAAAGTCTTCGTACTCGTCTTCTGCTTCGAGTTGACCGTGACGACCTTCGTAAATGGCATCGGAGATTTTACCGACAATAAGCTTGATCGAGCGGATCGCATCGTCGTTAGCTGGGATGGGGATATCTACGAGATCGGGGTCGCAGTTGGTATCTAACAGAGAGATGATGGGAATGCCGAGTTTTTGGCATTCGAGGATAGCGTTGTACTCGCGGCGTTGATCGACGATCACAACGATATCGGGGGTGCGGCGCATGAGTTTAATGCCGCCGAGGTACTTTTGGAGTTGGCTGAGTTCGCGCCGCATCACTGCTGCTTCTTTTTTCGGGCGGCGATCGATACTGCCGTTGGCTTCGAGTTGTTCGAGTTCCTTGAGGCGATCGACGCGGGTGCGAATGGTTTCCCAGTTGGTGAGGGTTCCGCCCAACCAGCGCTGGTTGATGTAGTAGCCGCCGCAGCGCGCCGCTTCTTGGGCGATGATCCCAGCAGCTTGGCGCTTAGTGCCGACGAAGAGGAATTTTTTACCTTGTTCGGAACAGGTGCGCACGTAATCGTAGGCATCTTCCATTAACTGGGCGGTTTGCACCAAGTCGATGATGTGAACGCCGTTACGAGCGGTGTAGATGTAGGGATCCATTTTGGGATTCCAACGACGGGTTTGATGACCGAAGTGAACCCCTGACTCTAGCAGGTCGGCTAGGGAAACAACTGGCATTATTCTTTTCTCCTTTTTCGGGTTTATCCTCCATCCGGCATGGATTCCCAAACGGGCGCAGGGTCGCGCTTTCCGCATCAGGAACACCCGAAGGCACGGATGTGCGATTTTTAGCAAACTTCTCTAGGATACCACGAAGCGAAATATTAGCGATCGAACCTTCCGGATTTTTGCAGGGGTCAGCGTAGAGAGGAATAGTTCCGAATCGAACTTAGATTAACGATGTTGACCTCTCAAAAGCTTCAATTCATTACGGTGCTACCGGAAATCGAAGCACTGAAGACCGAACGGTTAGCTCGTCCGCAACGAGGGGCTATTCGTTCGTTAGAACCAGCAAAGCTTGATAATCGACGCATTCAATGCCGTCGCGGTAGCGGTCGTCGGGAGATTTTAGCGGCGTAGGCAGTCTTCCGGCTAGATTTATAACTGGGTTTGTGGGTTGTTAAGGTGTGTTAAATTCGGCGATCTCGGTTTTCGAGGTCGCCGCTTTTGCTGTAGGGCAAAATGCCGGTTTCCGCGTCTGGAAAGGAGAAACCGGTTTGCTGGGTAAGTTCTGGTTATTCGAGGGAGATTTATTCAAGATCCTGGCTGAGGCGTAGGATGCTGGGACTTAGTGTGGGGCGCAGTGGAATGAGCCGAGGTCGTGCTGTCCGTTTTCTCAATCGTGGTACTGTGGCAGAACGCGATCGCTGCGGTTGCTGTCATTGCCCCGAAAAGGAAACCCACCAACCACGTCCGAAGCATCGCGTGCTTTTGGTTCTGGTAACTGCGTAGCGAGAGGCGGTAGGACTGCAACCGGGGGTTTCTAGAAATCACTTCGTTGAGTTGTTCGAGCAGAATACGATCTTCTTGATTCATGGGGTACTATCTCCAGGTTGGCGTGCTCTACTTTTAATTTTCCCCATTTCGTCGCAGAAGCGCATGGCTCCGGACGAGATTGCATTGAATCGTTACAGGAGGTTCGTGCAGGGCTTGCATGGGATAATGAAGGGGCTGCATTCCGCAAAAGCGTCAGGATATATTAAGTTTATTGTCAGCCAGCAATTGAGAGACTATTTATAAACTTTTTGTTAAAAACCGTAGAGATGTTGTATACAACGTCTCTACGGTCTACAAACGCGGTATGTAGTTGTCGGAAAGTATCATCTTTGGCAAGCGAGTCAACTGAATGTCTAGCTTTGTCCGTCCTACCAAGGCTTAATCTTTGCTGTATAAAAGCCTCAGCTAGAAGAGATCGAAATCCTGCTTTCTACCGATACGGAAATTGGAAAAATCGAAGTCGAACAACGGCGTGAAAAAAACGCGATCGCGCGCGAATACCTTCTAAAATACGACTCCGAGCAATGCCAAACTCGCATCGAAACCGGATATTTTGAATAGAGTGTCGTGGAGTGCAAATTCCCGGTAAGATGCGAAAAGAGAGTGCAAACATATTAGGGAGCGACAGCAATGGCAATCGAACATCCAGAAATCGATCTGGCTGAATATATCGAACTCGCGCTGCTTCAGCCCGCTGCCACGCGAGAACACCTCCGAGACTGCTGCGATCGCGCCGTACAATATAACTTTCCTGCCGTTTGCGTCTATCCCAGCGCGGTGAAGGAAGCAGCGGAACTATTGCATGGCAAACATCCTGGCGTTTGCGCCGTCATTGGTTTTCCGGCGGGGGCGACAACCACCGCCACAAAGCGCTACGAAGCCCAAGAAGCCGTCGAAAACGGCGCAACCGAGTTGGATGTCGTTCTCAATCTTGGCTGGCTGAAAATGGGCGATTCCGAATCGATTTATCGTGAAGTTGCCTCTATTTGCGAGGAAAGCGGGCAAATCGTTAAAGTCATTTTAGAAATGGCGCTGTTAACGCCGACAGAAAAGCGTCTTGCTGCCGAAATTTGCATGGATGCGGGCGCTGCTTACCTGAAAACCAGTACGGGTTGGTTTGGCGGCGCGACATTGGAAGATGTGCGCTTATTGAAGGAGATAACCAAAGGACGAGTGGGGATTAAAGCAGCAGGCGGCATTCACACCGCAGAGGAGGCGTTGGAGTTGGTGTTAGCGGGGGCGACGCGCTTGGGAACGTCGCGCGGGGTGGAGTTGTTGCACCAGCGCAATTCCAGTCGGTAATAAGTTACGATCGGTTGCCGGAAAATCCCTGCATTTGCACTAACTCAACGCAGAGTTCGCTGGCTGCTTCGCGATCGACAATCGGCGGTAATGTTGAGTTTTTGCAAGCAACATCGAGTTGCTGGTAAAGTTGATTCGCGATCGCCATAATCTCATCGTAGCTATATTTACCCTGCTTCATGGCGAGCAACTCTTCTGCATCTCCCGCTTCGCGGCGATCGACGATTACTTGTTGCGTTTCTAAGACTTCAATCCCAGTTTTTAATAAACGAATTGCTTGCATCGCGAACTTACAATCGTAGCCGACTTTTGCCTCCATTGCTGCCCGCGCCGGATTGCGATTTTTCTTCCATTGCTGATAGTTTTTGTATTCCTGCACGGCTTTATGATAGCGCTGGCTGAGTTGCAGCAGTTTAATGAAATCTTTGGAAGTGTGGGCGAGTTTTTGGGTATAAGCGAGGGTTTCTTCCGGCAAATCGTATTGCTTTAATACGCCCTTATAATCAATTTCGGCGGTTAGTAAGCGATAGAGTTCGCCCGCCGGTTCTAGGAATTGGATGCGATCGCGTACTAACAGGTAAAGATACTGCAAAAAACTATTCATATCGCTGATACTCAGCGGCGGCGTATCCTGCAAGCCAAACTCGGCAGGTGTCGGTTTCTGCGTCGGCGGATCGAGCAACCAGCGGCGATGAGACTCTAATTTTTTGATTTGCGCGTAACCGTAGCCCGTGTAGGTGCTTTTAACCCGTTTAGAAAGAAACATTCGACGATTGGCTAACAAAACTTTGCCAACTTCCGTTAAATGCGCGTAATCTTTAAACCAAAGCAATTCTAAAATATTGGGATTATTATCAACCGAAAGTTTGAGAAATTTTCTGAGTTCGTAGATAGCGGTATCTTGCCCCAAAAACTCAAAATTTCCTGCCTCTTCCGTCCACCCAGAATCTTTCTGCTCGATATCTTTAAAACCCAAATAATAGGGCTGAGTCGCAATAAAAACGCCTCGGTAATCGTAATCCGAAGTTTCCGTCGCGAGGCCGTAACCTCGCGAACCCGTCAAGGCAAGTAAAATCGTTCGATTTTCAACTTCTAAACGGTTCATCAGAAGGATAGATTGCAAATCAGAGTGGTGGATTTTTTGCAGAGATTGAATTCTATAATAGCAGATTTCGGTGAGGTTGAAACGCCTCACCGAGAGCCACGCTCAAATCAATTAATGAGGGAGCGCATCTATCCGCGATCGCTCGCGAATACCGCTCCAATGGCGATCGGAAGATTGATAAATTTTTAAATCATCCAATCCAGCTTTTGTTAAAAGTTGCTCGATTTCTTCAAGAGTAAATGCGGCATGAAGTGAATCGCGAAAAAGTTGCTTTTGCTGAATGTTGTAGGTATCGCCTATTGAATCTACAATTTGGGCAATATCTTCGACATTAGCAGGGCGCAACAAATCGCGCAACAAAACTGCACCTCCCGGCTTAAGAACGCGCTTAATTTCCTGAAAAAAGGGAAGCGGATCGGGGAGATGATGAACGAGGCTGTTTGATAGAACAATATCGAAGCTAGCGTCTTCGTAGGGAAGTCGTTTAGCATCGCCGATCTCCAGAGTAATACGTCCTCCTAAACCGGCAGCCAATACATTTTTCCAAGCCAATTTAAGCATCGATCGCGCTAAGTCAATGCCTGTAATTTGCCACTGAGAGCGCTCTTGACAAATGAGTATGGGGATGCGTGCTGTCCCCGTTCCCGCATCGAGAACTTCAGCCGGTGCGGTAGAAAGCGCGATCGCGCAACGCGCAAAATCCATATTCACTGCCCCAAAATCCATAGAATCGTATTCTGCTGCTTCTTGGGGCGTATCCATAACTTCCGCTTCGAGAATGCGTTGCATCGTAAAAATCAGCAGATGAATAGGTTCGGTTTAATTGTATCTAACGGCATCTCAAGTCCGATAAAATCGCTGCGAATAGTACCCACTTTCAAGGATAAAAATTCAATCGAGGATTCTTAAAGATCTATAAAGTTTTTGACTCTATTCAATGGGAAACCGCACCGCCTCCGGCTTTCACTTTCTTAAAAAACAGAACGGCAATCCCACTCAGCAAGAGTGTCAGGCCGACAAAATAGAAACAATCATTAAAAGCCATCACATAGGCTTCCCGCCGCACAATATTATCGAGAGAGGCGATCGCTTGTTGAGTTGCCGCTTCCAAATCTGCCCCGCGACTGACAAAATACTGCGTTAACTGTTCGATGCGATCGCGCGATTGCGGATCGTACAGTGAAATTGCCTCGCCCAACCGCTGCGAGTGAAACTGTTCTCGCCGCGTCAGCAACGTCGCCAGTGCGGCAATCCCCAAAGATCCTCCCATATTCCGCATCATATTAAACAACCCACTCGCCGAACCCGCCTGTTCCGCCTCAATTCCCGCCGTTGCAATTGAAGACAGAGGAACCATAATCAACGGTTGCCCCATCGCGCGTACCAACTGCGACCATCGTAACTGGTCGATTCCCGTTTCGTTCGTCATCCCCGCGTTCATAAAGCAACTCACCCCAAAGATGGCAACCCCCATCCCAATCATCAAGCGACTATCCAAACGTTGCATCAACTTCGGGACAAACGGCACGATAAACAACTGCGGCACTCCCGCCCACATAATCACTTCGCCGATTTGCATAGCGTTGTAGCGCTGAATCTGTGCTAAATAAAGCGGCAAAATATACACCGAACCATACAACCCCACACCCAACGCCACATTGACAATCGTCGCCAAGCCGAAATTGCGCCGTCGTAGCAGCCGCAAGTTAATAAACGGACGTTTTCGCGTTAACTCAATCCAAAAAAATAAGCTCAAAAAAATCGCTGCAATAATACTAAGGCGGAGGATAAACGGCGAACCAAACCAATCTTTGCGACTGCCTTCTTCTAACACTACTTGCAACGATCCCAAACCAACCGCCATCGTAACAATTCCGCCCCAGTCGCCCTCAGAAAGCAGGTGCAATTGTAGCGGTTGCGGTTCGATCGCGTACCACACTGCTGCTAACAATAAGCTACCCGGAACGAGATTCAAATAAAAAACGTACTCCCAACCGTAATTTTCGGTCAACCAGCCGCCCAGAGTCGGCCCGATGGAGGGTGCAAAAGTCGCAGTAATCGCAAACATTGCTAACCCAATCGGTTGCTTTTTAGGCGGAATCTTGGTCAGAATCAAGGTGAACGCCATCGGAATCAAAACGCCGCCGCTAAAGCCCTGCAAGGCTCGAAAAACAATCATTGAGGGCAAGTTCCACGCCCAGGCGCAGCAGACGGAAAAGAAGGTAAATAGCGCCGCATTAACGAGCAAGTACCATCGCGTTGAAAAGACGCGCGCCAACCATCCAGTTAAGGGGATGACGACAATTTCTGCAACTAAATAAGCCGTGGAAATCCAAGAACCTTCTTCTAAAGTTGCTCCTAACGCGGCTTGAATATCTTTAAGCGAGGCGTTGGTAATTTGTATGTCCAACACGGCCATAAATGCACCGAGAATTGCGCCTAATACGCCAATCCACGTTTTGAAAGAAACGCGATCGCTCGCTGCGGGTGCTGCTGGGGACTGGCTCATATCGATAGCTCTCCTGGGTTAAATTTGCTAACGTAGGGATTATGCCAGAAGTTGAGGGAACTTCATGATGTGACGCTTTTTTAAGTTGCGCGGGCATAAAGACGGATTCCTTCGAGTACGCGATCTCATCGACTATCTCCTATCTCTCACCATGTACTACCTACTATACGCCTTACTCTTTTGGGTTTTTCTCTTCAGTTTTAAGTTTATTTCAATGTTCGTCGTTCTGCGTAACTTGAAATGGAAAAACGCCCTCCATCAATTGAAGCCAGCAGAAGCAGTACCGCCGCATCTGCAAGAACTTTTTCAAGTTCCGATTCAAGCATTAGAAACTTTTGGATTCAAGCAATGTGGTTACTTACAAATTGAGTCAATGGTGGTTTTGCCACCGAACGAGAGTTGGGCAGTTTTACTGTACAATAAGGCGGAAAAAACTTACGCGATCGCGGGGATTAATCGACCGATCGAACCCGTCCGTCTCTTTTTTATTCAGTTTTACACCTTTTTTCGCGATCGCAGCTTACTCCTCACTGTCAATGGCACAGCGCATGGCTATCTATGTCCGCTTCCCAATACGGAACTCCAAGACGCTTGGACGGTGCAAGAATCCGTCCAATGGGATCTCCATCGCGATCGCTTGCAGCAATTAAGCAAAGAAAAACTATCTTGTCTTATCTCGCCCGAAAAATTTGTTGACACCGTTCAAAGCAACCAAAATCTTTATTTCGAGAAATTACAAAAAGAAAAGATATTAGTTCCCATTGCCGGAACGCCGAACTTCTATATTCCTTTTCTACCTGCCCTGAAACTTAGCTATCAGTTCGATCGAGGCAATAACAAAGTTAGCTCTATCTTAAAACAACGCCATCAACAAGCTAAGACCGAGCCAAAAATTACGGTTGAAATCCCCGTTGAATTGGAAGTTGAAGAATATCTTCGTACCGAAGCTTCCCAACAAAACTTAGTTAGTCAAAAATTTCGCACGCTTTTATTGCTGGTCAGTCTAGGACTCTTTATCGTCTTTTCTACCCGAATCTTTTCTACCTATAGTCTCCTCATTTTTATTGCCGTTTTAAGCTTGCATGAAGGAGGACACTTACTAGCGATGATGCTATTCGGCTATCGCAATCCTGCTGTTCTTTTCATTCCGTTTCTCGGTGCTGTCGCTACCGCCCGTCAGAAAGAGGATGCCACTTTAGCTCAAAAAGTCTGGGTTTTGCTGGCGGGGCCGTTACCGGGTTTAATTTTAGGCTTAGGTTTAGCGATGTTCGCAGCAAATTCTTTCTCGCGTCCGGATTGGCTGAACGAGACAATTTGGATGTTAATCGGGTTGAATCTGTTTAATTTATTGCCGATTTATCCGCTCGATGGCGGGCAAATTGCTGATTTACTTCTGTTTTCTCGCATTCCCCTGCTTGGAGTCTTTTTTAAAAGCATTGGCGTGCTGCTTCTCGCTTTCCTCGGTCTGACAGGAGAGCCGTTAATGTTAATGTTTGCGCTGCTGATTGCTCTCAGCATTCCAGATAGTTTCCGAAGCGCTAAAATGATAGCAAAATTACATCGAGACATTGAAATTCAGCCCAATCAAAATCGCGAGACACTGCTAATTTCTATTTTCCGACAGTTAAAACAGTTGGGTTACAGTAAGCTACCTTTTGCTAAGCGATATGGCATTGCCAAAGCGTTAATTCTCAATCAACACCATTTTCGCCGCCAGCGAGGGATGCGGTTGGGGTTAATCATTTTGTATGTTGC
Organism: Oscillatoria sp. FACHB-1406; assembly: GCF_014698145.1. Classification (NCBI taxonomy): domain Bacteria; kingdom Bacillati; phylum Cyanobacteriota; class Cyanophyceae; order Oscillatoriales; family Oscillatoriaceae; genus Oscillatoria; species Oscillatoria sp. FACHB-1406. Next base: position 66,962 of record NZ_JACJSM010000027.1, read on the forward strand.
CAGCTTGTTCGGCGGACTTGCGGGGGCTTTGGAGGCGGCAATGCCCGGTTTTTATCAAACGGCTTCTGAAAGTGCTAAAACTCCGCAACAGCGTCGCGTTCGCTTCGACCAAGCCCAACGACAACAAATTGAGAAAGACACCGCAGTGTTACAAACCAATCCGAAAGATATTAAAGCTTACGAACGACGGGCGCAAGCGAAGATGCGCCTGCACGATAAGGTTGGCGCGCTGGCGGATTACGATCGCATTGTCGCCCTCTCGCCACAAGATGTCGGGGCTTGGTTGATGCGGGCGCGCCTCCACGAAGACAACCGGCAGACACAAAAAGCTTTCGAGGATTATACCCAAGCGCTGCGCCTCAAACCCAAGGAGGCGAACATCTATCATCGTCGTGCCGCAGTACGAACTCGCCTGGGCGATCGCCGGGGGGCATTGTCGGACTATAATGCTGCGATCGCGCTGGATGCTCGCGACTCGTATAGTTATCTAATGCGGAGTTATGGCCGTCAGGAGTTTGGAGATATTAAGGGGGCAATTTCCGATTGCAATCTAGCAATTAAATTCGATGCCAAAAATTCCGACGCTTACACTCTCCGCAGCGAACTACACCGTCAACTCGGAAACGAAGCGCAAGCGATGGCGGACGAACGGAAAGCGAATGAGTTGAGCGAATTAATGGACAATTGATAATTTTTAATTCTTAGAACCAACAACCAATAACCGATAAGGTGAGCATTGACGATATTGTAAAACTCATTGATGCAATTACAAAGTTGATCGAGGTCATCATCTGGCCGGGAATTCTGATCTTTGTGATGGTGCGTTTTGGCTCCGATTTGCGCGATTTCTTCGTAAATTTGAGCGAAGCTTCTTTAAAAGGGGCGGGGTTTGAACTTTTTGTGAAACGAAAACAAGCCGAAGCAGCGGCAGCTTTAGCAGCCGCAGCAGTTTCTAACGATGAAACCCAAGTTTCTGAAACAGCGGTTAAGGAGGCAAAGGTTGTTGCGAATCTAACCGCCAATACCGTTACGCCTCAACTGCTGAAACGTGCAGAAATGTCAAGTATTTTGTGGGTCAACGATCGCCCGCAGTGCAATATTAACGAACGGCGATCGCTAGAAGCGTTAGGAATTTATCTCGTTTTAGCAACTTCCACCGAAGAAGCCTTAGAACGAGTGCAAAAGCAACATTTTGATGTGATTATTTCCGATATGAGGCGACCGGGAGATGCCGAAGCGGGATATACATTGCTCGATAAGTTGCGCGCGATCGCTAATCATACACCCTACATTATTTATGCAGGAGCGCGATCGCCGGAGCAATTGGAAGAAGCACGGAAACGAGGCGCGATCGCGGCAACAAGTCGCCCCAACGAACTGTTTAAAATTGTGCTATCGGCTTTAGAACGGAAAGAAAACGGTTAATAATGAATAATGAATGATGAATAATTAATAATGAAGAATAAGGGATTAATGATGAGTAATGAATAATGGGGATTAACGGTTAATAATGAATAATGAATGATGAGTAATGAAGGATTAGGGATGACAGGTAATGTAGTCTATGAGAAAGCGTATAAACTTGCAATTCGCATTGTTAATGCCTATCGATATTTGTGCGACGAGCGAAAAGAATTCGTCTTATCAAAACAACTTTTGCGCAGTGGAACAAGTATTGGGGCAAACATTGCTGAAGCACAAGGTGCGATTTCTAAAGCAGACTTTAGAGCTAAAATGTCAATTGCTTATAAAGAATCTTTAGAAGTACAATATTGGCTTTCTCTCCTCAAAGACACAGGCTACCTCAAACCTAAAGCTTTTGAAAGCTTGCAAGCGGATGCTGCTGAAGTCAGTAGAATACTTTGCAAAATCGTTAAAAGTTCTACTCAAACTTCCAGCAATTCAAAAATACTCTCCCCTAACTAAGTAGGCTGTTTTAATTAAATAAAATGCGGGGAGGGCGGGTTTTGATTTCTAGATCGCTCTCATAACAACAGTTTAAGCTAAACCCGCCCCTACGAATCCGATCGCAATTTTTTTACACCCTCCTACTTACTCATCATTCATTACTCATCCCTCACTATCCATTATTCATCATTTATTCCCTCATTATTCATTATTCATTATTCATTAACATGATGTTCGACACTGACGGTCGCAGACATTCCCGGTACAACCTGCGCTTCATAGCCTTTAATACTTTCGGCATCAAAGACAATTTTAACCGGGACGCGCTGGACGACTTTAGTAAAGTTTCCAGTTGCATTGTCGGGCGGTAAGAGTGCAAATTCGGCACCAGAAGCAGGCGATAAACTTTCAACGCGACCGCTGAAAGGATGGTGAGATAAGGCATCAAGTTTAATTTCAACTTCTTGCCCGGGTTTAACATTTTCGAGTTGGGTTTCTTTGAAGTTAGCAACCACCCAATACTCATTACCCACGATCGCCATTAACGGCGTTCCCGGTTGAATGCGCTTGCCAACTTCAACGGCTTTGCGCCCGATGCGTCCGTCGGCGGGGGCGGTAATTTTGGTGTAGGAAAGTTGCAGTTGTGCGTCTTTGAGGCTGGCTTCGGCTTGCGCGATCGCGGCGCGGGCTGCCTCGTACTGGGCGCTATTCACTGCGGTTTGTTGCGCTTTTGCGCGCGCTTGTTGCAATCCGCTTTGCGTAGAGGCGAGTTTGGCTTGCGCGCCGGTTACGCCCTCTCGCGCTTGGGTAACTTTCGCTTCCGCCCTACTCACGCCTTCTCGCGCTTGAGCAATTCTGGCTTCGGCTTGTTGCACTTGCTGTTCGGCGGTTCTTTTTTGAGCGAGGGCGACTTCGTAGCTGACTTTGGCGCTGTCGAGTTGTTGGCGCGGGATTACGCCTTGTTGGTACAAGCTATTGTAACGGTTGTAGTCGGTTTGGGCTTTTTCTAAAGTCGCTTGGGCTTGTTGGACGGCGGCACGGGCGGCGGTAGCCCCAGCTTGGGCTTCGGTGACGGCGGCTTGTGCGGCGGGGATTCCGGATTCGGCTTCGGTGACGGTGGCGCGGGCGGTAGCGATGGCTGCGATCGCGCCGCTAATATCTCCTTGTGCCTGCGTTTGCGTGGCTTGGGCGTTGGCTTCAGCTTGCGCGATGTTTGCTTTAGCGGCTTGCGCTTGCAGTTGCGCGCTTTGTAGGGCGGCTTGCGCTTGCGTCACTTTTACTTTTGCGTCTTGAGAATCGAGTTCGACGAGAACATCTCCTCGATGCACTTGTTGGTTATCGTTAACGTCAATTCGTTCGACGGTTCCAGCAATGCGACTGCTGATATCGTAAATTTGTCCGGCGACAGTGGCGTTTTCGGTTTCTTCGTGAGTCGAAGCGTACTGCCACCAACGGTAGCCGAAGGTTCCGGCAGCGATCGCGCCCACCCCTAAAACGGCTAATATTATTGCTTTTTTGGGGCTGCGTCGAGTCGGTACGGCGGGCAATTCATCGATTGCGGGTTCGCTCGAAGTGACTTGCGGTTCGAGATCGAGGTTTTCGACTTTAGAGGCTGTTTTGGGGTTATCTAGAGTTTGCATGGCGGTAGAGCTATTGAGAGAACTTTTACTTAGAATGCGTAATATTTAATTAGGGTTAAATAGAAGACTTTTAATTAGGATCCTTAAGATTTGGGTCGGATAAAACTTGAGGTTGAGAAGCGCGGGATTGTTAGGAGAGGTTGGCGATCGCGCGATCGATGGCATCTGAGAGGATTTCGCGATCGCGCCCCGAAACTCCAGCAAAGGCTTCTTCGCGTAACGTTACAGCCAGCGGTGGTAGTTGGGTTTCTAGTTCGCGTCCTTCTTCAGTCAGCCAAATGCGCCAAATTCGGCGATCGCGTCGATCTCGTTCTCGTCGGATTAAGTTGCGTTGTTCCATGCGATCGAGAACGCCTGTCAGCGTTCCTCCCACTTGTTGGAGTTTCTCCCCCAAGCTCGAAGTCGGCAGACCGTCTTCTTGCCACAAACAAGACAGCACAACCCAATGAAAGGGCGTTAACCCAAACGGTTCGAGTCGATCTTGAAACTTGCGCGCCAAAAGCTGAGAGAGAAGTTTAATCCGATAGCCCAAGCCGTGAGGGGCAAGCACATCTTGCCAGTCCTGAAGGGTCGGGGTAGCGGTACGCACGGCATTCATAACAAACTCCAAAGTTGGATTTATTTACTTCGCACTCTAACTATTAGGGTACTAAATTAAAACGGGGATGTCAAGACTCAACTTGCTTGATTTGCTTTTTTTCAATAACAACTCGTGAATTTTGCATTTTGAATTCCGCGCAAGGGTACAATGTTCCTGATTGTTTTTGCTGTGCTGTGTAAGCTTCATGATTTCGAGTAACGACTTTAGGCCGGGTGTAACGATTGAGTTAGATGGATCGGTGTGGCGAGTGGTGGAATTTCTCCACGTCAAACCGGGAAAAGGCTCTGCCTTCGTGCGCACCAAACTCAAAAACGTTCAAACAGGGGGCGTAGTCGAGCGCACGTTCCGAGCGGGAGAAACAGTACCGCAAGCGACGTTGGAAAAGCGGACGATGCAGCACACCTATAAAGATGTCGATGAATTCGTGTTCATGGACATGGATAGCTACGAAGAATCTCGCCTCAGTGAAAAACAAATCGGCGATCGCGTCAAATACCTAAAAGACGGCATGGAAGTCAATGTCGTATTTTGGGGAACGCAAGTCTTAGAAGTCGAATTGCCGAACTCGGTCGTCTTAGAAGTGACCCAAACCGATCCGGGAGTAAAAGGCGATACGGCAACCGGCGGTACGAAACCGGCAATTGTCGAAACCGGAGCGCAGGTCATGGTTCCGCTGTTTATATCCATCGGCGAGCGCATTAAAATCGATACGCGCAACGATAGTTACCTGGGACGGGAGTAACTCCGGTTACTCGGTTGAGAGCTTTGGCATCATCGAGTGCCGAACTCTTGGTTAAAAATTTAAAATCGAACGTGGAGATAGAGAATTCGTGTCTATCGATATCAATCAACTCCGGGAACTTTTAAGCGCGATCGCGCAAACCGACATTGCCGAACTGACCTTAAAAAGTGACGAATTTGAATTAACCGTGCGTCGGGGAGTCGCGGCAACGGTTCCGAGCATCGCGGCGAGCGAAACGCTGATGACGACCATAGCGGCAGCCCCCAGTGCCGCTCCCGTCGCGTCCGTCCTGCCCGCCGTCGTCCCCGCTCCCCAAGAATCATCGCCGCCGCCTGCGAACGAGTTTAAAGGGGCAGAAATTGTCTCGCCGATGGTAGGAACCTTTTATCGCGCTCCAGGCCCCGACGAAGCCCCCTTCATCGCGGTTGGCGAGCGCGTCCGCACCGGACAAACCGTTTGCATAATTGAAGCGATGAAACTGATGAATGAAATTGAATCAGAAGTTTCTGGACAAATCGTTGAAATCATGGTAGAAAACGGTCAACCTGTGGAGTACGGTCAAGTGCTAATGCGCGTTAAACCCGATTAAGTTTCCGCACAATTTGCGATCGCTCCCAAAGAATTGTTAGGATCTGGGGACTGCTTATTTAGAGCGTAATTTCAATGCAACTTGCCGACTCCTCCTCGCAAGAAGTGGTTCAATACATCGCTGAGTATTTTAGTATTCTGAGCGAACCGATGCGCTTGCGCCTGTTAAACTTACTGCGCGATCGCGAACAATGCGTCCAAGAATTAGTTGATGCCACGCAAACCAGTCAGGCGAACGTTTCTAAGCATCTCAAAGTCATGCTGCAAGCCGGTATCCTCAGCCGCCGCAGCGAAGGAACCTCTGCTTATTACAGCATTGAAGATCCGCTCATTTTTGAACTGTGCAACCTCGTTTGCAATCGCCTCGCTACGCGCATCGAACAGCAAGCGCGTCACTTCCGGGACTTTAATACGCGGGAAATGAATTATAAATAATGGATAATTGATAATGGACAATGGATAACGTCGGGAAGAATTGATAATTGATAATGGACAATGGATAATGTCTTGAATAATTGACAATGGACATCACCCAAACCCTTGCACCTCCAATTAGTGCTGATGTCCTAAAAAGAAGCTTCGCCTCAAGAGAGCAATTAATTTGTACGAACGTTATCAATTATCCATTATCCATTGTCAATTATTGAGTTTCTAAAGACCGAAATCGCGTTCAAATTTTTGGCGAGTTAGCGGTTGTTCTAGAACCAATCCTTCGCCGCCCAGCACATTTAAACGATTGCCTTCCACCTCAATCCAAACCTTTCCTTGAGGATTGAGAGAGGTTGCCGTATAGATAACCTGAGCCAAGCGCCCCGTCATCGACATCGTACCGCCCCCTTTCGTAAAATCTTCCGAAAGATTAACGTTCACCCCATCGGGCACCTGTTTCAACCCTAACAATCGCGTTCCTTTCGGAATGCTAGAGCTTTGCGCTGCCGTTTTCGGGCCAGCTAACAACGCTTGAAAAGCTCGATTGAGCGCAGCTTCCGATTCAGCCGCGTTTTTAGGCGCACTTCCTTCCACCGGACTAGGAACCGGCTTAACGGTTTGAGCGTTAGCATCGAGCCAAAACACCTTCGCACCTGCTTGCTGAGATGTTTTCGTCGCCTGCACGGGAGGTTTCGGGGGCGTTGGGCGTGCGACGGGCGAGGGAGACGCAGGAACGATAGAAGGCGAAGGCGAAGGCAAAACCGTTGTGGCAGTCGGAGACGGAGTAGGAGATACAGAATTGGTCGATTCGGTTGTCGTCGCGTCGCAACCGGCTAAGATGACGGCAAAGAGTCCGACGAGCAGGTGAAGCGATGGTTTTAAATTGGGTTTAATCATAGGTCACTGAAAATGCGAGCGATAGGACGAAATACAAAAGCGAACTTAAAGGTTTTAGCTACCAGCAATATTCAAAAACCATTCGGTTCGAGCCGGACAAAAGCGGCTGTTTTAATTTCATCCTCGTTTACCTCTAATTGTAAAAGTCGTATTGTGTAACCAGAGGTTTCCCAGCGGCGCAAATCTAATCCAGAATTAATACTACCAATGAAAGCTTGTAGGATAAAAGCGGGTAGGGGGTTGTCGTCGATGGCTGCGGTTGGCTCGACAAGGCGAAGTTTTGTGGCGCTGTCGATCGCGATTCCAGATTCGAGACTAATTTTTAGCGGTTTGGCTTCTAAAGTAAAGGGGCGCGCATTAGCAACGTTAATCCTTTGGAAAGCAATAAAGAACGATCGCAGATCTTCGAGCGGTTGTTGCAGTTCGTTGGTTAATTTATTAATCGTTTGCAAGCGTTGCGCGAGATTATCACCGCGTCGGGGAGTCGCAAGCGCTCCCTGCAAGGCAGTAAGCTGCGATCGCAATCCGGCTACATCTACCGCAGGCAGAGGGCGCGGAAAGATTTGCGACTCACTAGGCAAATCGAGTTTTTCGACTTCGCTAGCAAAGGCTTGCACGTCTTCGAGATTGAGTTGTTGGACGCGATCGACTCGGGCTTGCAATTGCGGAATATCGAGGGCAGAAAGGCGGGATTGCAACTGGGCTGCGTCTAACGCTTCGGTTCCTTGCAATTGCATTGCAACTCGTCGCAAGCCTTGCTGAAGCTTGCTGACTTCATCTTGCGGTTTTGCGGCTAAGACTCGATCTAAATCTTCTGCTGTCAAACCCGTCAAGCGTAAATTGGCTTCAAACCGCAGTCGATTTTTGCCTAACAGATCGATGCGAGTGCTAGCTAAACGATAGTTACCGCCACCCTTAGAGAAATTGCCCGCAACTCCGACAAGCGCTTTTTGGATGCGCGCTTGCACCATCGGCGATTGCAATGCAGTGTTTAAATCGTCTTCTGTTAACACCAAACGCACGCCCGCTTGTAAGGGCTGGCGCAAAGCTTTGAGGGGATTACTTCCACCGCCGCGCAATTGCGCTAAATCGACATTGAGGGGATCGGTTTCGAGTTCGAGGGCAGCAACGCGAATTTGGGGGGTTAATTGTACGCCTCGGGTGGCAACGCGGACGCGATCGATTTTTCCTGCAATGACTTGATAGCTCGGTGTATTATCGACGCGCACATCGACAACCTCCACCCCCTCCAGGTTGGCACGAATTTGATTTTCGGCTACCGTATCGACGATGAAACCGGGAGGGGTTAAACCGGCAAGAAGCCCGGACAGAAGTAAGGTTAAAATTTCCACAATAAACAGTTATGTAATTCGTAGTTCGTAATTCGTAATTCGTAGTTCGTAATTCGTAATTCGTAGTTCGTAATTCGTAATTCGTAGTTCGTAATTCGTAATTCGTAGTTCATCACTCATCACTCATCACTCATAATTCATAATTCATAATTCGGTACTAACCGTTAAGACTTGCGGGGGCGTAGCATCAGGAGGGTAGAGAAAATCAATGCTAACCTCGCGGCGATCGCGCGGCGACAAGCTCAAAGTGACTAAAGGTTTGCCTTGTTCGCCCCGTCGCTGCACTAAATGATAAAACTGCGTTTGAGTTGCACCGCGATCGTCAGTGTAGCGGACTTGCACCGTACCTCGGAAGAAGATTTTATCTTCGGGCGGATCGAGAAATTCGAGTTCGTCGTCCCTGTCGTCCTCTTTAAGCGGGGTAGAAAACGCGATCGCAACTCGACGCTGCTCGTCGCTATTGTTTGAGAGGGGTAAGGTTAAGTAATAATGAATCCCATAATTCCCGTGGGCGCGATAAGCCGTATCGGGATAGCGTACTAACATGGGCGCGCTCTGGATTTGTCCGGTACCTAGCGTCCCTCCATCAAGGGTGCTTAAGGGATAGGAAAAGGCTTCGCCGGGACGGGGAATATTGAGAGAACGCGCGATCGGGTCGTCCGCTACTACGGTTTGCCACTGAGAACCAAGGGCTACCCCTGCCACTCGTCCGTAAACCGTCTCTTCTGTTTTAGTATCCAGCGGCGTGGGTGCAAGATCGCGCGGGTAGGCTAGGCTTCCGCGCACCACTAACTGCGCCCACTCTTCCAAACGGGGCGAACGAGTGGCAACGGGGCGGGCAGGAATTGGAGTCATCTCTAAAACCTTAAGCAGATCTTGTGGATCGACTCCGCTTTGTAGTTTAGGAGGGTTTGCTAAAGGCGCGGGCATCGCCAAACTTGCTAGATGCACCGGCCCGTCGCTTCTCAAACGGATTAAAGTCGAACGAGCATTACCCAGACGAATGGGCAAACTAAATAACATCTGCACCGACTTGGGCGGAATTAGGATTCGTTCTGGGAAGATCGATTGATTCAATCCTCGCAAAATATCGTTAGTTAAACGCGAGCCGGGACCGGAAAAGATCGTTCCCCTGGGATTTTCAACAGTGGGGGGCAGGTCGATGAAGGGCGCGTCGGGGTTAGTCACGTAACTGAGACCCTGAATCACAGAAACCGTAACCGGGCGATTGCTGGGGTTGTATACCAGCAAACCTTGATAGATCGGCCGCCAATCTGAGGAATTTTTACCGCGCGCGATGTGGTGGGTGAAAATATCGAAGCGTCCTTGCAGTGGGTAGTTGAGGTGAGCGCGCGCATCGCTCATCCCTCTGGGGGGAAGAGTAGAGAGCAATATCCCCGTATCGTAAATGACTTCCGGGCTATTACTGTTGAAGACGGGGACGCGATCGAGTTGTCCGGGTAAAGGACGAATTTCTTGCGCTTGGACGAGCCTTCGTTGGGCAAGTAACGCAGCTTCTTGGGGGGATAGCGGCGGTACTAATAAATCTTGGTTGACCTCCTGGACGGCGATGGGGTAGGAGGAGGGAGCGGGGGCGATTTCAGGGAGTGCGAACGGGGGCAAAAACGATAACATTCAGGCTAAAGATGAAACGCCAGAACGAATTTTTTAATTCCAGTCTGGACTAAGCTAGCACGATCTGTTGCGATTGACGAGCAAAAGTTTCAAATTGCTGACCTCGCTGGCTCTAATGCTGGCTTATCAAGATTATCTTTCATGATGTTTTAGTTGCTGGCGGTTGCTGTCAGCGAGAGATTGTAGGCATTAGCAACGGGCGATTGAGAGACGAGAATGCAGGTATAAATGCCATTTTCTGAAGCTCGCCCCGACCAACTTCGCAGTTTGGAGTTTTCTAAGAGGCGATCGCCATTGGGGTGATAGACTGCGAAGCTCACCGACAAATCGGCATCCAGTATAGCGCTGACGGTTTGACCGGCTTCTAATTGCAGGAAGAAAACTTTAACCTCGCCCGGTTGCAGCGTTCCGCTCGGAGACTCCGCTTCGTTAGCAGCAAGCGTTATCGGGGCTGAAGACTGTTGCGATCGCAGGCTTCGTAGGAAATCGGCGATCGTCGCTCGTTCGATTTGCAAAAGCGCACTGCTTTGGGGGGTTTGACCTGCGATTTCTGGGAAGTGATAGGCTAACAGCATTTCTGCGACATCAAACAGCGCTTTCTCGCTCAACTTAAATGAGGCTGCCGCACGGACTATACTGTCTCGCTCCTCGGTATTGTAGCGCCCCAAGCGTTGGCGCGCCGATAGACTGAGAAACTCGAGGCGAGCGATCGCGTCTGTTCCGATAGTATCCCAGCGTTCGCGCCAAACGCTATCTTCCGGAGCTAGGGAAGGCGTTTTTCCGGTTTGCGATGGATAAGTATCCCAAAAAAACTCATTCGTCAGTTGGGTAAAAAACTCGTAATTCAGACCCGATCGCAAGCGGCGATCGCGCAGTGCCAGTTTTCGCTCCCGTTCTGCCTCCGGTAAACTCGCTTCTGGCTCGGGTTCGGGATCGTCTGCGGGTAAAAAGTTTAACGCCTTCGACTGAGAAACTCGCCCCTCTCCTTCGCTCGCCAGCAATTGAGCATTGCGATCGATCCACAATCGACTCGCCCACCAGCCCGCAGTCCCAGAACCCAAGCTATACGCACAGACGAGCGCGAGATTAACCAATACTCTCGATCTCTGGAATCGCACGACTTGACGAGAAGTTGTTACAGAACGCGAGCGAGATTTATGCGAACCGACCGTCGATACAACCTCGGAAGATGGCTCGCTTTTCGGCTTTTCAATGCTAAATAGAGCGGAAGCCAAACTTTCCTCGATACTCTTGTCTGTTTCGCTATCAGTTCGGGGAACCTCAGATTCCTCGGATAGCGAACTCGGTACGAGCGAAGGGGGCGGAACGTGGATTTCGGGCGCTACTGTTTCTTGTGTTAAGGCTATTGGTTCGGCTACTGTTGCTTGGGTTAAGGCTATTGGTTCGGCTACTGTTGCTTGGGTTAATGCTATCGGTTCGGCTTCGCTCTGCGGTTCCCAGAGTAAAGCACGTACTGCTTCCAAAGTCGTTCCCGCATCGGAGAAGCGATCGCTCGATTCTGGGGCAAGCATCCTTTGCAAAATCTCTTGGAAGTCCGCACTCGCCGGAATTTGCGACCAATCCCAACTGAAAGATTCGGGATTTCGCAATTGTTGCGGTTCTCGAGCCGAGAGTAAAGCGATCGCGATCGCGCCCAGCGCATACAGATCGCTCTGCGGTCCTGCAGTTCCTGCCCGAAGTCGTTCCGGCGCGTCGTATCCCGCCATTCCCCCATAAAACCGCTTTTTCTTATCCGAGGGGTTCAATATTGCTACCAGTTGTTTAAACGCCCCAAAATCAATAAAAACCGTCTGCTTATCGGCTTGCCGCTGCATGATATTTTCCAGCGCCAAATCGCCGTGAATCATACCCTTTTGGTGGAGGTAAACCAAAATGGGTAAAGATTGGCGCAAAAGCTCGATAACTTCTTCTTCCTTAAACCGCCGTCCGTGTTGCCAGCGTAACTGAAGGAATTCTTGGTAATTCAATCCCTCAACACATTCGTAAACGCAACACCAGCTTTTGCGATCGCGAAATGAGGTCGGAAAAAAGTGTTTCAGCTTGGAGAGTTGCGGGTGCTGGAGTCGAGATAGCTTTCGAGCGGCATTTTCAAACCGGACTGTTGCTTTAGCCGCCGCCTCGCCCCCCGGCAGAACGGGCGTAAAGAGCTTGAGAACGCCTCGCTCGCACTTTCCCTCTCGTTCGCGGACTAAATAAGTCTGACTCCAGCGCCCGCGTCCTAACTCGTAGAGTATGCAATAGCGATCGCCGATAATCTCTCCAGACTGAATCCCATTTACTTTAGACATTGAAAAATCTGGGTTTAAAAGCCCTGTCGTCCACAACCGATTTTTTTAATTGCCAATAGACATCTCTGAAAACTACATTGAAACCCTTGATACGCTGTACAAAAATCGGGGTTTTTGGAGATATCTAACGATACATTATCCATTATTCATTATCCATTATCCATTTCTGAGTTGCTTGGTTTCGGTGCTACCCGCTACACTCAAAATTGTTCGGTTAAATTCAGACCCAACTCAAAAAATAACTCGAGCCAGCCAAAGGAGTTTTATGTCGGAAGTATCAACCTCAAACCCAGCCATTCCTCAAATTTCTGTGGAAGAACTCGCGCAGCGCCGGATCGAGAGCGATCGCGCGTTACAATTGATAGATGTCAGGGAGCCACAGGAAATCGCGATCGCTTGCCTTCCCGGCTTTGAAGTGCTGCCGCTGAGCGAATTCGCTGAATGGTCTGGGGACATTCTTACCCGTTTCGATCCCCAAGTCGAAACCCTCGTTATCTGCCATCATGGGGTGCGCTCGGCGCAAATGTGCTATTGGTTACGGACGCAGGGTTTTAGCGATGTTAAAAACATCGTTGGAGGAATTGACGCTTATTCAGCCTGCATCGACTCGACCATTCCCCAATATTAAGCGCGAACTGCTAGATCGATCCATCGATCTACTGCCACCTATCAATAAATTTTAATTCACTGTTTTCTCTTTTTAATAATCATTTTTTCCAACAATGACATCAGAGTACGAGTTAAGCGAACGCCATCAAAATGTACTGAGGGCAACCGTTCGTCACTACGTCACCACCGCAGAACCCGTTGGCTCGAAAACTCTCACCGAAGAGTATGGATTTCGCGTCAGTTCGGCGACCATTCGCAACGTAATGGGCAATTTAGAAAAAGTCGGATTGCTCTATCAACCCCACGCTTCCGCAGGGCGAATTCCTTCCGATTCGGGCTATCGAATGTATGTCGATCGCTTAATTGCTCCTAACGAACAATCGCGCTTACAACTCCAAGAATCTTATACCCAAAATTTAGATTGGGGCAGCGGCAATTTTGAATTATTGTTACAACGCGCGGCTCAAATTTTAGCAACATTAAGTGGTTATATTGCCCTCATTACCCTCCCCCAAAACGCTTCCCAAGTCTTGCGCCACCTCCAAGCCGTTCAAATTGACGCGCGACAGGTAATGTTGATTGTGGTGACGGATTCCTATCAAACTCAGTCGATGGTGATGGAACTCTCCGAACTCGCCCCCGAACGCGAGGATAGCGACTCGATCGCGCAAGAGTTGCAAATTCTCTCTAATTTCCTCAATCATCACTTACGCGGGCGCTCCCTAGCAGCGATTTCGAGCTTGGATTGGAGCGAATTGGATCGCGAATTTCAGCGCTATGCAGGCGTATTTGGAGCCTTATTGCAAGAAGTAGCGCGCCGCAGCCAGCAGCCCGCTTCAACAACGATTGTCGTGCGCGGAATCTCGGAAGCTTTGCGACAGCCGGAATTTTCCCAAGTGGAACAGGTGCAAATGCTTTTGCAGTTATTGGAAAAAGAACAGGAACAATTGCTGCCCTCGCTCTTTACAATACAAAAGTTGGATGTTGCCGATTCCAAGCGCACGCGGGTACGGATTGGGGCAGAAAATGCGTTATTGCCGCTTAATACTTGCGCGGTGGTAGCGGCAAATTACTGTCAGAATGATGTTCCCGTTGGTAGTGTCGCCGCGATCGGGCCGACGCGAATGCTCTACGAAAACGCGATCGCGCTGGTGGAAGCGGCAGCCGATTATTTATCGGAAGTGTTGAGCGGTAAAAGTCGCGATCGTTGAAAAATATTGGGGGGATTATATAGCGTTTTTCACGTGAGTGAGGTACAGTAACAGCAATGTGTAAACCAGTTACGAAAATCCTGCTCAGTCACTTGAGCATAAGCTTGAGCTAGTGCTTC
>NZ_JACJSM010000028.1 GCF_014698145.1 Oscillatoria sp. FACHB-1406
TCTTACCGTTTTGTGCGGTGGCTCGACCAGAACCAAAACGTATTTGCGGCTTATAAAGCGAGCTTGGGCTATATTTGGGCTTAAGATTCGCTAAAGTCCCGATAACTATTTGACCTTCAACTCTTGATTTTTTTCGGTTGCCGCTCACCTAACTCAACCAGCAATTGGGTTCGCTTCTCAATTTCATTAAAATCGACAACAAAATTTGCAGATTTTAAGTCAATGGCTAAAGCTTCAGTGACATCAATGATTTCTAGCCAACTCGCGCATTGATAGTCCGAATCCTCATATTGTTGGATTCTCTGTTCGCTCAAACCCAACCTTTGCGCCAATTCTTTCTGCGTCATTTTGGCAGCAATCCTTGCCCCAATTAACACCTTGGGCAGTTCTAGAATTGAATTGATATGAATCTCTAACTTCTGGGTTCGTTCCCAACTGACCCATCTGTCATACTCATCAATTTCGGCTTGAAAAGCATCTCGATGGCTCTGGAGTGCTGAGCGTCCTACTGCGTTCTCAGGAGCGTTGGTGTTGGCTTCCTGAGTTTGCCAGTCAGAGCGAGCTAACGCTTCTTCAGCATCCTTAAGTAATTCTTGGGTGTATTCATATTGTATTTCGTTTTTAATCATGGCAACCACCTTAGTAAATCTAGCGCAATAATTCCTTTTGGGTTTCGTTTGTCCATTATCTAGGAGTCCTCACCACACATAACGCAAAGCGATCGCCCCGCCCCCCTAAAACCCCAAATTCTGCACCGCTGTGCGCTTCGTCGGATGCGTAGTTACCTCCTCAAACCTGGACAAAGACGCGAAATCGCCCCCATACCTCCGTAAAAACGTGCAAAAATTAGACGCGAGAATGCTAGATTAAACGTCTAATGGTCCTTACCCTCGACCTTCCCTCTCTTCCCCCAGAGTCCCTCAAGTTAACCTCACCCGTTCCCCTCACCCGCCATCCGGCTGCCGTCTATTTAGCTGGATTGAGCGAAGGTTCCCAGCGCACGATTCGCTCGACCCTTAACGCGATCGCGTCTTTACTCACTGCCGGGGAGTGCGACGCTCTGACCCTCGATTGGGGGAAGCTGCGCTACCATCACGCGGCGGCGGTGCGGGTGGCCTTGATGAACTCTTCTTTGGCTCCGGTGACGGCCAATAAGATGCTCTGTGCCTTGCGGCGCGTTCTTAAGGAGGCTTACAAGTTGGATTTAATAGACGCAGATAGTTACACTAAAGCCATCGATCTGCCCAACATTGAAGGGGAATCCCAACCGCGAGGGCGGGCGCTGTCGGGGGAAGAAATTGCGGCGCTGCTGGCCGGTTGTAAGGGCAGTAGCGCGCGCGACCAGCGCGATGCGGCACTGATTGCCATTTTGCGCGCTTCTGGGCTGCGGCGAAGCGAGGTGGTGAAGTTGGCTATTCACGATTGGCATCCGGCGACCAACGCTTTGGAGGTGCGCCGGGGGAAACGGGGCAAAGGGCGGCGGGTTTATTTGAACGCGGCGGCGGTGGAGTATTTGGAGCGTTGGTTGGCGTTGCGGGGGGACGAACCGGGGCCGCTACTGTGTCGGATTTGGAAGGGGGGAGGGTTGCAACTCGAGCATTCCCTGAACTCGGATGCGGTGTGGCGGATTTTGCGCGGGCGGGCGGCGCAGGTCGGGTTGGAATCGTTCAGTCCCCACGATTTTCGGCGGACGTTTTGCAGCGATTTATTGGATGCAGGGGTGGATATTGTTACCGTGCAGAAGTTGGCGGGTCATGCTTCTCCGGTGACGACGGCGAAGTACGACAGAAGAGGCGAGGAGGCAAAACGGAGGGCGGTAGAGGATTTGGGGTTTTGATTCGCTCAGAAGAAGTAAACGGTCAAAACCTTAAAGGCACGAGCGACTAACTGGCGATCTCGTTCATAAGTGGCGACACCGGACTTCAAGGAATTGAGAGAACGGGTATTAGAGGTTGAAAGCGATCGCGCTGGTAAAGACGAAAATTCTCCTCTTCCTCGAAACTCAACTTGCATAACAACCGAAACTGGAGGGGTGTAGAAAGAGGATTGACTCGCTCGACAACCGCCTTGACGCGAGCGCCACGCTGAAGCCCTTCAACAAATAATTTTCCCGTAGGAGGGCGGACGGAAAAGAAAGAGTTATCCAAAGCGCTCGAATATTGCGATCGCGCTTTATCGCTCTCTACAGAATGAGGAATTACGCGACTTGAGGAATGTCACGCACTCAAAAATTTATAGGCTCTGAGTTCTGAGGTCTAAATTCACCGCATCTATTGCATCTGGAACGTTTCTTCTCCTTCCCCGAAGGGAAAAGCAGAGATGGCAAGCGTTAGAACCCATCACTCCGACATTTTGTCCTTCGCATCAAAACCGAGCGCTTGCCGATTTGAAGTGATAGATTTGAAAAAATGAGTGATGGGTTATGGATGAATGATGAGTTTTGACTTGTTCCCTTTTCAACCGTTCGTAACCTATCCCTTGTAACTCGTAACTCGTAACCCATGCAACAGTTTTATCGCCGCAAACTCTACGCCCTGCTCGATAATGCCGACCTCTGCAAGCAGTTGAATTGTTGGGGCGATCGGCAAGAGGAGATCGCACAATGGTGGCAGCGGAACAAGCCCCTCGTCGAAGAGATTGCCAGTTCTTCAGATCGCGCCAACCTAGAGTTCGAGCGTAGTTTGGATACTATTCCCCTCAAGCATCCCATCAGCGGGCAAGATAGAGAGATTCAACGCAGCCACCCTGTCGAAATCGACCTCTCAACCCTCCAAAACGAGACCGATCCCCAAACAGTTTTCTGGTGGTTTTGGCGATTTTATCCAGCCCTTAAAGCTATAGCCCAGCCCGATAGCCTCCTCGAACCGCAACATCAAATTTTGCCCGACTGCCCCATCCCTAGCTACCGCGCCACGGTGTCCGCTTTAGCCGGAATTCTTGAGGATTGGGAATTGGGTGAAGCGCCTGAATATCCCTATTTACTATTATTTACCTTCTCGCCCATCCAAGAATTTATTAAAGCTTCCCGCAAATTCCTAGATTTTTGGGCGGGGTCTTACTTACTCCATTACCTGAGTGCTAAACTTTGCTGGCGCATTGCTAACTGTTACGGCCCCGACGCGATTGTTACGCCGTCGTTATGGAGTCAAGAGATTATTGATGCTTTGCTGTTGAAACAATATCCAGATTTTCGGACGACTTTTGAGAGCATTAGCAGCGATCGCAAAAATCCTCAAACTCGCTTCCAGGATAAAACCAGTGTTTCTTTATCGACAGCGGGCTTCCCCAATACGATTGTTGTTTTAATTCCCGCTTCCGAGAAGGAGAAGTTAGGAAACAATCTCGAAACTTGGTTAAAGGAAGAATGGCAGGAGATCGCCGAGAAAGTACGCGAAGGCAACCCCGATAGTCAAGTGGAACAACTGCGCCTGGGGATTCGTGAAAGGACAATTCAACACTTGCAACAACTGCAAACTCAGAATGACTCAGACCAGCACAATAGCTTAGAACAATTCTTAACTGAATTTGGGGGCGATCGCGAAGCCAATCGTCGCGACTTGCAAAGGTGGTGTAACATGAGTTGTTGGAAGTGGCGATCGCTCTGGAACGCACAGATCGACCATACCTGGCAGCCTTACTGGGTTGCAGTCCCCCTTGGCGATCCCGGCACACCCCTTCAAATTGAGGAAGCCGAAGAAGATTATCGCTTCGATGAGGCGTGGCTTAAGAGTCAAGAAACCGTCGCTCAAACTCGTGCCAAGTCCCCGCCGCCGACAGAAGCGGAAAAGACGATCTACCGAACCTTAAACGTTGGAACCTGGTGGGGATCGATTCAAGCCCGTTTGGGACAAGCGGTACGGGCGGTGAAAAACACCCGCATCTGGCAAATCCCCGCAGCGCCGGGATATCGCTCTACGGTGTCGGGACAGTCGAGCGCCCTGCATCCCGGTTTCAGTTACAGCAACCAAAGGTGCGAGGGGCGCGGTATGCCTGCCGAATCGATGCGTCTCTTTTGGCGGTTGATGGCAGAAGTTTATCGCGGACTGTTCGACGGTTCAGAGCAACTCAATGCCATAGAACTGACTAAACGAATGGCTTGGGTTTATGGCGGCGTTGCCGAGTCATTGGGGATCGATTTGAGACAATTAAATGACGAGTTAGATGAGGGAGCGACAGGCGAACTCGACTATAACCAATTGATTCGTTTTCCCAATCTCAGTTCGATCGCGGCGGCTCGATTTGCCGAACGAGATGCGTCCCAACAATCGGGCAAATTGCGAACCTATTGGAAGATTTTGAACGACTCGATCGCCCAACAAGAAAAAGAAGAGAAGGAAAGATTAGCTCGCCAACAAAAAGAAGGGAACCAAGGGAAACCCAAGCTGCGGCGAGAGCGCTTTGCTGCCCGCACCCGCCGCCCCTTCCAAATTCCTAAAACCGATGCAGCGATTAATTCCCAAAGGCAAGCCGGACAGGACTATAACGGTGTCATGTTTTCGAGCAAGTGGCTCGCCGAAGACTTAGGATTAGATCGCCAGGAGCGCGCTCGCCTGCGCGGTTTAGTCGATGCAGCGCACCGACATCCCAGCGTGGGCTTTGGTGAAACTTCCCCGGCGGATTGGTGGGCGATTGTTTTAGGCGATGGCGATGGTATGGGAGATTATGTGTCCGGGAAAAAACTCCATCGCTACGAGCGTTATTTGGTTGAAACCGATGCAACTCAGTTTTTAACCGAAAACCGCTATCGCCCTGCGGATTGGGCGCGCAAACGAGAAGATTTTCTCGCCCAGTTTGGCTCCGGTAACAGCAGCGATGACAGCAGCGATGAGACAACGCTGCTAAAAACTCACAAGCGTATGGGACCAGCAACCCACATCGGTTTGAACCGCGCTCTGTTAGATTTCTCCAATCGCCTCGTTCCCTACCTGACTCAGCAGCGGTTTTGCGGGCGGGTTATCTACAGCGGTGGCGATGATGTTATGGCAGTATTGCCCGTCGAAGATTTGCCCGAATATTTGCTCTCGCTGCAAGCCGCTTGGTGCGGCGGAGAGGATATCTATCCCACGGACGGGGACGTAAAATTCGTTTCCGAAGGCGGGTACTGGCAGCCGCAAGCCGAACCGGACAATTTGTGCGGCTTGCCCAATCGCGCTCTGTTTACGATGGGAGAAGGGGCAACGATGAGTTTCGGCATCGTTATCGCTCATAAAAGCGTTCCTTTACCCGTCGTTCTCAATGCCTTATGGGAGGCAGAAAGCGATCGCGCTAAAAAAATGCTCGGTTCTGCTGCGGACATTCCCAGCAAAAATGGGTTGTGCTTCCGAGTCCTCTACGGTTCCGGCAATCAACTTGAAGCGCTGCTCAAAGGAGAGTTATTGGCGGATTGGTGGCAGTGGCTCGGACATCCCAGCCCCGAATATCGCCAGGAACTTAGTTCTCTGCTCTATCGCCTCGCCGAAGATTTGCCCCGCCATGCTGTTATTACTTCCGAGCATTTCCTCATCGCTAAAGCAGCCCGCGCGATCGCTCTACGGCGGGAAGAATATAAAAATATCGAATACACAGTTGAGCTACTTTGTCAATGGTTAGAGCGATGGGAAAATTGGGCGAACGGTGCGAGCGATCGCGCAAAAATCCGAGCAACTAAACCTCTGGGCGCAACCTTGCCCGAACTCGCTAACCTGCTGCGTTTTTCGGCTTTCTGGCTAGACAAAATAGGTGATGATTTGACATCCGGTTGAATGACCATAGTCTGTTTCTCGCTCCAGTCCGCAGGGAAGTCAATTAGGGTGGTGCGGCTGTTTATCCGGATTTCCTATGATTGCTGATTACAGCTTCTCAACCCTTGCATATTTCATAACTTACTAAATCATGATTCCCTTTAGGCTAACCATAAGGTTAGCCTTTTCAATTGTCCATTCGATTCATTTTCCCCGAAGGGAAAAGCAATGCCGCCAAGCAATAGCGGATCATATAGTTATGTTTCCATTCGATTCATTTTCCCCGAAGGGAAAAGGGTATTGTTCAATCTGTAAAAGAGACATGACGGGTTTCCATTCGATTCATTTTCCCCGAAGGGAAAAGATGTTAGTAAGCCCACATATGTCTGCACTAAGTGCGGAACAGTTTCCATTCGATTCATTTTCCCCGAAGGGAAAAGACTTTCGATCGAGAATGCGCCAAACAAAGATTGAAAAAGTTTCCATTCGATTCATTTTCCCCGAAGGGAAAAGGTATAATCCGGCTGACAAAGCCAGATTCACGTGGCGAAGTTTCCATTCGATTCATTTTCCCCGAAGGGAAAAGCTGACCCAGTAACTGGGAAAGCAGTGATTGTTTATCGAGTTTCCATTCGATTCATTTTCCCCGAAGGGAAAAGGGTTCAGATCAAAGATTTCCGCACTGGGAAATTTGTGCATGGTTTCCATTCGATTCATTTTCCCCGAAGGGAAAAGAATGGGTTTTTACTACTCTGATGAACAAAAAACAGAGTTTCCATTCGATTCATTTTCCCCGAAGGGAAAAGCCTCAGACAACAATGCAGTTAGACGGTAATAGTAGTTTCCATTCGATTCATTTTCCCCGAAGGGAAAAGATTTGAAAGAACAAACCTCTCTCCAGAGGAAAAAAGTTTCCATTCGATTCATTTTCCCCGAAGGGAAAAGCGACTGTATCGCCTTTTCTTCTGCTACATTTTCCTCGTTTCCATTCGATTCATTTTCCCCGAAGGGAAAAGTTTCACTGACGGCGAAGTTTTCTCAAATACAGATGACGTTTCCATTCGATTCATTTTCCCCGAAGGGAAAAGGCTACCCTTCTAGAGGGCTTGTCCTGACTGCATTATACACCCCTCGATCTGAGGCTCGGCAAAAAAGGGGTAAATAATCGCTACAGATTCTCAATAAGCAGCGGAGTGACCCCCTCCAAACCCACACCCAGAGCGGTATCCGAGGCAAACCACGAAAGAATGCGGGTTTCAGCGATCTCGAACTTGCCTCAGCAAATTGAGGAAATGGAAGAAAGCGGGAGATAGAAAAGATTGATAGCGAAATATTGAAGCAGAGCATAAAATATCGTCAAAATCGCGTTTCCTTCCTGCCCTTAACTCGTCCTAGGTCTTCAAACTTCCGCTGTTTCCAGGCTTTCTAACCACTCCCGATAAGCATTTTGATTCCCGCCGAAGGAATCGAGAGAAACTTGACGCTCGGGCATGGGTTCGAGAGGAGCATCAATCGGGGCATATTCACAATAACAAATCGCGATCGCATCTAACTCACTCGTGGGGATTTCGGGTGTGTAGACTTCAACGCGCACAACTTCCCAATCGCTCTGACGGTAGTGCGTTTTTCCCCCCAAAGAATCAGAATCATCGAGTTTGAGAAATTCAGGAGGGCGATAACCCGGTTCGGGTAGTGGTTCGTCAGAAGAATCCCAATGTTCCGCAATCGTCCAAGTCAGCGAACCGCTGGGCTGCAATTTCCGCTCTCGCCACTGCGGATCCTCGCCTTGTGCTTGAAAAATAATGTATTTTCGCATTCTATTAATCCTCCCAATCGGCAGCAGTTTCGTGGGGTGGCTTTGGAAATTCCGTTTTCCCTTTAAAAACACAGTCTACTTGAAATATTGAGTTAGGTGCGGGTGGAAGTTCCTCAACGTCAAGTAGTTTCCAAACTAATAACTCATCACCGAGCGAGACATTTTGTCCTTCGCATCAAAACCGGGCGCTTCCTGATTTGAAGTGATAGATTGAATGAGTTATAAGTACAATCTCTGGTTTTCGACCGCCCACAGCCCATAACTTATAACCCATAACCTATAACCCATAACTCATAACCCATAACCCATCCCTCATAACACAAATGGAATGGTACGCGATCGCGCCTCTTGATGTCCTCCTATTTCGAGAAGCCAAACCCTTTAGTCCCGGCGAAGGTTCCCGAGCCGAAAGTCAGTTTCCTCCCTTTCCCACCCCCGTCTTCCAAGCCCTGCGCTCCGGACGGCAAACCGATGAGAACGCCCCCAACCCGCAACATCGAGACTTAGAATTTATCGGCCCCTTTCTCCTCGACGAAACTCTAACCCTATGGCTGCCGACTCCCAAGGATTTAGTCGGAGTCAAACAAGGGCGGGAGAATGATGACGAGAACGACGAGAGCGAGGAAGCGAGCGGCTGGAAGCGCCTCGAGCGCCTCGTCAGTTGTACCGATACCAATATTCCCTCCTGGCAATACGTTTGCTATCCTTCCGATTCCCTCTCGCCGATGGTTCCGCCCGAACTCAAGAAGGACGAGTATATCTGCGGTTCGCCTTCGCCGTGGATGAAGATTTCTGCTCTGCTGAACTACTTCAATGGTGGAACCGTGTTTAAGCAAGAGGACTTCTGCGAAGACCCTTGGGACGTGCAGATATTGCCTCACATCCAGATGGAATCGGGGCAGCGTCAGGTGCGCGAAGAAGACGGTTACTTTACCGAAGTTGCCACGCGCCTGAAACCGGGATGGCAACTGGTGGCTGGAATGGAGGGAAACTTCACCCCTTCCACGCCCTTCGTGGCGCGCTTGGGGGGAGAAGGACACCGAGCAATGGTGACGAGGATAGAGGAACCCGCCCTTTTAACGGACTTGAAGGCGCTGTGCGAACGCCCCCTTCCCCAAACGACTGAGGAGAAAACGACTGAGGAGAAAACGACTGACAAGAAAACCTTCGCTTACCTGCTAACCCCCGGACTAGCGAGGGTGGGAGACGAAGATATCTATGGCGCGTATCCCAGCGCTTGGCAAGCGTACCTGCGGGGATGTGCTAGCGATCGCGCTTTGCTATGGGGCGGCGTTACTCTGGCACGCAGCACCGATACAGCGACAGGCCAAGAAAAAAAAGAATTTGCCTTGTTGCCCCAACGCGCCTTCGTACCGCCGGGAACCGTGTATCTGTTCGAGTCGCTGCCTCCCGAACCCCGTGTCTTGCTACCGCCGCGAGATGAGCGCCATAACTGGCTGCAAACTTTCTACCGTCTCAATTATGGAAAATTACTATGGGGTCAACGAAAATGAGTAAAAACTTTTTAACTTACCTCTATCTCCTCTCACCCTTGCATACGGGCGGGACTGCCCAAGAAGGAAATGTTGTCGGAATCGCTCGCGAAGCGCATACTAATTTTCCCTATCTGCCTTCGAGCAGCACTCGCGGAAAATTGCGCGCAGAAGTCGATTTCGATCCTCAAGACCCAGACGCAGAGATTAAAGCGCGAATCCGTAGAATTCAACTTTTCGGTCCCGACCTCAAAGACCTTCAAGATTCAGGTTTTCTTGAATATTACGAAATGGAAACCGACCGCAAACTCGCCCAACTCGAGCAGGGAAGTATTTGGATTGGCGACGCTTCTATTTTGTGGCTCCCCGTTCCTTCTATTAGTCATGGTGTAATTTGGATTAGCTGCCCCTTACTCTTACAGCGATGGACGCGGCAGCGATACGGAAAACAAATTAATGTAGAAGAGTATAGCAGCAATCTACCGAATAAAGGCACTCTTTATCTCAAAGATGCAACGATTCCGGGTAACAAATTAGTCCCTTTTCCCGACGGCAAAACCTGGAACGATTTTGTTCCTAATTCTACCGAAATGAGCATCAACTCCGTTTTAGTTGTTCCCAATCGCTACTGCGAAACCTTAATTGAGATGAGCTTGTGGCGACAAGTTAAAGTTAAGCTCAACGAATATAAAGTTGTCACCGATGGAAGTTTTCGCTACGAAGAAGCAATTCCTCCCGATACGCTGATGTATTTTCCTTGGGGCGAACTCAGCAAACCCCAAAACAACGGTTTTCAACCTCTGGAGAACTTCAAAACTTTACTCGCAGAACATCAAATTATTCAATTTGGCGGACAGGAAAGTTTGGGGAGAGGTTTTGTTCGACAATGGACGCAAACCGACTAATGCTTAAATCAATTCTGAAAAGGAGGAGGTAAAAAAATGAGTTTAGACTTAGGCGATCCTCGCGCGATTACTCAGCCCGTTTACGAAGCTTTAAATGGTTTGCGTTCTGCTTATAACGTCGCCAGAGATAAGGGGCAGATTAAGGCAGAAGACTATCAAAAACGGCTGCGAGAGCAAAAGAGTCAAACGCAAGAACTTTATACTTTTTTAGCTACCTGGGGTTTAATGCGCTTGCGAGCCGAGGAAATGTCGCGAAATGATTGGGAAAAGCCGCCTGCGGAAATTCCACTTTTTCAAAGAGCGAAGAAAAATCAGGAAGGCAAGCGCGAAGCAATTTCTTGCTTTTTTGAATGCTTGGAGAAAGTTGCTAAAGTGAATAATTTGGCGAGCGAGAAAGGCATTGAGACGTTGAACCAGTTAAAGTCAGAAGACTACATTGGCTTAACTGGAATTGCCCTAGCTGTTGCTAAAGAGTTTAGCTTTTGGGCGGATGCTATTTATCCCGATATCAAAGGAGGCGAGAGCGAATGAATCCTAATTATCCCGGTCATCCCTACCCCCTTTGGTTGAGGGAAGACCGCCAATTCAAACCGAATAATACGGCTAGTTTTGTTGAATATTTACGCTGGATGAGACAGCCGGAGCGAGAGATCGACAGCAGCGAGCGCGTTCAAATACAAATCTCCAAAGAGAGTCAAGCTCAGAACAACTTTACTAAAGAACAAGTCCTGCATAAGGCGGTCGAAAAAGCAAGCCACTACGCTGAATATTTTAAGCAAAAAAATCGTCAAACCGCGTTAATTGCGGGCGAAGAAAATACTTTCAGCGCGCAAGGCGTTGGGCGATCGCGCGTTGGGGGAATCCGGGGACCGGAATCGATACTTCTCCCCGCTTTCGACGCGCGAGGAATGCCTTATATTCCTTCGAGTTCGTTGCGGGGTGTCGCTCGCAGTCAAGGGGTACGCGCGATCGCTAGAGAGAGAATTGCACGTCTTGAAGAAAGCGGTCAAGAAATAACGCCTTTGGATTGGGATGCAGCCCGAGAACAAGCCGAGCGAGAGATTGCCCGTTATTTTGGAGATTTGGACGCAACTGAGGCAGATCGTGCTGGGAAAGTTATCTTTTTGGATGCCTATCCTTGCGGCAAAACTTGGGGGAATAGCGAAAAAGGATTGGCGATCGATATGGCAAATTCGATTTGGAGTTGGGAGGGAGATAATCCGAGCTATAAACCCAATCCTAATTTATTCTTATCGTTGAGAAACGTTAAATTGATTGTTGGGTTGCGTCCGGGGAAGTTTTGCGATCGCGCGACTTTTGAGAGAGTTCGCAATTGGTTAATCGAAGGCTT
The DNA here is from genome assembly GCF_014698145.1 of Oscillatoria sp. FACHB-1406. NCBI lineage: Bacteria > Bacillati > Cyanobacteriota > Cyanophyceae > Oscillatoriales > Oscillatoriaceae > Oscillatoria > Oscillatoria sp. FACHB-1406. Next base: position 11,286 of record NZ_JACJSM010000028.1, read on the forward strand.
GCAATTGGGAATTGGCTCTCAGGTCAATTCTGGTTGCGGCGCAATGGAAATCGCCCCAACTCAATCGCTGCAACAGCCCTTCTTTCAGGTTAACTTTAGCCTCACGGGTCAACTCATTCACAGCTATCAAAAAACGGAATGGAATGCCCAAAAAAATAAGTTTCAAACCGTTCAATCGGAAGCAGAGGTGAGAGCGATCGCGTTTAAGTCAATGCTGCGCTACTGGTTTCGGACTTGGGCGCGCGGAGTCTTACCCGCTGAGGTAATCCGCGATCGCCTCGAACCGCAGTTATTTGGCTCGATTCAGCCTCAAATTTGGGGTTGGTTAACTTGTCGCGTTGAGGAAACGTCACATCTTCGCCCTCGCACCCAATTGCAGGGGAAAGAAGGAAACTGCTTGCAGCAACAAGGGATTCTCAAACTGAGTTACTCCCCTCAAGCGCCCGAATTCCGGTATGACGCGATCGCGCGCCTGTTTGTCAATCTAACCTGGCTGATGTTCCATCTCGGCGGTGTCGGACAGGGAGCGAGGCGACCTCTTTATTCTCGCCAAAATCGAACCGATCCCAAACCGCCTTGGTATCGGGGTTGCGACTTGAGAGCAACCCGTATCGAACCCTCAGAAATTGCCTGGGAACGACCAGAAACCCTCGAACGCTTCGCCGAGCAGTTTCAACAAAGAGTCCGGGAATTCTACTGTGCCTTGGGGGAATTAGCAGGCGCTTTTGAAGGGTGTTTGCCCTTACCCGTTCGTGGAGAGGCGATCGCGCAGTTTTCTCGCATTGTCGTCTGTACTGGGGATGCGATCGCCGATAAACCCTTTGCTTTAGGAATATTGCACCAACAAGCTCATTTAGGAAACGGTCGATACGATCCCGACCTCTGCGGCGATGCCAACAGTAACCCCTCTCCCATTTGGATTGCCAATTTGGGTCAGTATCAGGTTGTTACCGTTTTCGATAGCGATCGTGAAAAACGTCAATTGTTCCTCAACAACCTACAACAAAATGCGACAAACTATCAAATCGTCTGGAACAACCCAAGCGTCGCAAACTCGCTCGAAACAATTAACTAAACTCATAACTCATAACTCACAACCCATAACCCATAACCCATAACTCAAATGACTCTTCTCATCGCTAACATTGGTACTTCTGACCTTGCCGTTAAGATTGACAACTATTACGTTCCTATTGGCTTCGATCGCAACGAACCCAATATCGAGGAAGCTGAAGCACAACTTAATACTGAAGAGGAGACAGCCTGGAAAAACCGCTCCTTGATTTCTTCTAAACTGGCTAAATTATTAGGATTAACCGTCGAGCGCCCTACTTTTCGCCAACTTACCCAAAGCTTGCTCTCGGCTTACCAAAAAGACCCAGAAACTTGGCACGAGCGTCTTCGTCCGGCACGGATTTTTAGTGTGGTTCAAACAGCACATGAGCGATTTAAAGTCAATCAAATTTATATCTTTGTAACCAATCAACCGGAGATTGTTCAAAGCAAACCCAATCCGGGGTATGGTACGGACAGCATTCATCTCTACGAAATTCTCAAGCTTTGGTTCGAGCGACATTTTTCCCATCGACTCGCCTTACAATTTGTTGTAATTCCCCCAGAAATTAGCGCGATCGATATTGATGGACTGTTCAATGAATACTATAAATTTTTCTTGCAGCGAGAGCCTCAAGAACTGACTCTAATTAGCGTTAAAGGAGGAACGCCGCAGATGCAAACAGCGCTGCGAGTACAAGCCATTTCTTCCAATCTCACCCAGCAAATTTATCTCGAACCGCGCCTCTCGATTGCAGAATTATTAGCAGGGCAGCCTTCAGCTTGTCAGACAATTTCTTATTGGCGCTATCAACGCCTTCAAAAATACCAATCTGTTAAGCAACTGTTGAAGCAATGGGACTTTGATGGAGCGCGAACCCTGCTTCAAGAATGGCAAGTTACTTTGCAAAATATTGCCAAAGATTTGGAGTCGAGCAATGCGCCGGATTTACCCGCCAGTCAAGAAACAATTTCAGCTTGTGTTAAAGCGCTGAATATGGCAATTGGTTATTTAAACTTTGATTCTACCTTTGCAAAATCTGAATATAAGAGCGATTCCGAGCGTCTGAAAGCTTTTAAACCTATCGTTGATAATTACCCCCTAAAACCGGGAGAGAAAAATAAACATTATCCCAAATTGCTTAATCTTTATACGCAATGCTGTCTTTTTTGGCATAGCGATCGCATTGCCGACTTCCTGACGCGCATCGGCTTGTTTTATGAAGAAACGTTGCACGAGCTAATTTATGCTCTTGGGGGCGATCTGTATTTTGACAGACCGCGCCCTCGCGGCGATTGGGTATTGAATACCAATGATTTATTAAATAAAAATTTCGCTTTGGCTCAAAAGTTTTACCAAATTGAGAAAGTGATGGGAAAAGAAAAGGGAAAAGAGTTAGCTTTAGTGTCACAATTGAATAAAGGGAATTGCATTATAGGCGATCGATGGAAGAAACCATTGTCAAAACAGTTTAAGCTTCCCGGTCGCATTACCAAACGCAATTTTGCGATCGCGCTTCTGGAAACGTCCCCTTCATTATCAAGAAAGCAGTGCGATACAACAGCAAAATCGCTTCTCTACGGGTTTAAATCCCTTGACTACTGGTGTCTCAAGCGGAATAAGCTCGTTCATGGCGCTAGAGGCATTTCTAAGCAACGAATGAAAGAAGTTCTTCAAGAAGATCGTGAGTTTTATGCGAAAGAACAACCGAAAGGAACTTGGATCGATTACGATATTAAAAATTCGGTTGGCGATGCGAGCGAACACGATAAGCTGCTCGATGTCATGACGGAGATTAGTCGTTTGACCCTAGAACTTATCGGAACCCCCGAACAGCGATCGCTCCTGCGCGAAAATCCCGGCTACTTCGAGCCGCAGAACGAAGTTTACTATATCTATTCAGAGATTGGCAATTGGGTGGTGCAGAACCTGGAAATTGACATCCTCACCGCCCTAAAAGTGCGGTGATTCCTAAACCTCACGCGCCCATCCATGTTTTTGAGTTCTCCTCAAAAACGAGGACGCTACGATTCAGGTTTCTGCTTCATTGCAACTGCCTCCACCCGCAAGGAGTTTTATGGTCTTACGTTCGCTCCACAGACTATCCCCGCTAGCCCAGCGGTTCTCATGTGTCGAAATTCCGAAAAGAATTTCTAGGTTTTTGGTTGATTCGAGGGATAGCTCTACCCATTGCCCCGTCCTCTTTTCCCGGTCTACCGATTTTTCTTCCCCGTTGCGAAGTTTCGCAAGCTTTGGTGTTAGGGTTTATGTCTCCATCGTCGCGGGTGGGTCATTGACCAACACGATTCTACCAAAAATTAATGTAAAGCCGTGCTAGTGGTCACTGAGACTTCGGCGTGAGCGCTCAGTCGAACGCTTGTCGAAGTGAAGCACGGGGTTTCAAACCCATTTTTCTGATGAGAAAATTCTTTCTGCTCCCTTGGAGCCAAAACTTTCCCAGGAAATTACGCCCATTGCGAGACAGGTTCCTTCGCTCTTGGCGCGAGTCTCTGACTGTGTGGCGGATGCCTTTATCCTACCATCAAAAGCCGCCCTAGAAGGGCGTAGCTCTGTATCCCATTATTTTCGGTCACGGTGGCTGTCGTCTCCAAGCGAGTTGACTAAACACATTCGTTCTCGCTGGACTATTGCCTTATGCCGTTCGGGACTCAAGTCTTGCCTGCTTTCTAAGTTCTCTACTTTCGCGCGTCCTATCAAAGTAATATAACATAAGACACTGACTTCTGCCAGTATCTTATGTTATTTGTTAGTTGGCTTGCGATCGCTCCAATCGGGCGAGTTTGTCGTTCAAGCGCTGTGCTGCGCGTTCGTTGCAGGTTTCCATGACGATGGAAGCCAATGACTGGATGGCAACGTTGAAGGCAAGGTTATCGCAGTAACCCGTTACCCCAGCCACGAGCGCAAGGACTGCCACCTTAATCGCGACGGTTCGCAGGAGTTCTTGGCGGTGCTGGCGTTTTTGGAGGAGTTGGACGTTGGGGGAAGCGGTGGAAACGGGTTGAGTCTGCGGCATGGTGCTGGCTCCAAGCGTTTAGTACCAAACACATTGCTTCGTTGGAGTTCGTTTGCCTGTCTTCTCTCGACCGTTGTTACTCTTTAACGATAAACCCCTAGCCGTCTGCTGTCAATGGATGTGATGCGAAGGACGAAATCATCGTTTGTAATTCGTAATTCGTAATTCGTAATTCGTAATTCGTAATTCGTAGTTCGTAGTTCGTAGTTCGTAGTTCGTAATTCGTAATTCGTAGTTCGTAATTCGTAATTCGTAATTCGTAGTTCTTAACTCATCACTCGTAGTTCTTAGTTCGTAGTTCTTAACTCATAATTCATAATTCATAATTTATAATTCATCACTCATCACTCATACATAACTCATAATTCATCACTCACAACTCATAATTCATAATTTATAACTCATCACTCATAATTCATAACTACTCTTTCCAACTTTCTACAAGCTGCTGATAGCGCTCTAATGCCAAACTGCGGACTAAGTTGTGTTGCCCCAAAACTCGTTTGCGATTGCGATCGAGCGCTTCTTCGACTAAAAAACGATAACTCAATTCCAACAGCGCGCGCTCCTGACGTTCTTCGCTGCACGTTTTCCCTTCAAGGCGTTTGACTAAATTAGCTAATTGCAGCAGCCACCCTTGGACTTGCACGGGCGTGCGATAAACTGAAGCAGCACAAAGTAACCAATACGCATCCGGGACTTGACTCGATAAGCGATCGAATGCAGCACGCAACCGCTGCCGGTTGACTTCCAGACGCACCTTAAAGGTTAGTTTGTGTAGCTTCCAATTATCATCAATTCCTATTGCTTTTTTAATATCTGCTTCTGCCTCTGCCAGCGCCCTCTCCACGTCCTCAATTTTCGATTTTACCTCCTCCCAGTAAGCAGCAACATCACCCTCAAAGGATTCCCAAATTTCGCCAATAACCACCCGCAATACGAGGGGATGTCCTTGATAAGCTTTTCCCAATCGCATTAAAAGCGGCTTGTCGGAAGAAGCCGCCTCAATATCGAATCCAGTTATTTCAAATAAGGCTTCTTGTTCGGCTTCGTTGAGTCCCATCAATATATGACGGTGCCAAAAATGAGCGTAGCGCTGCTGTACGATTTGGAGAGGGAGTTCTTGAGAGGTGATAATGATGCGACTGACAAAAGATTGAGCCGATAACACCCCGAGAAAAAAGCGTTCCCACCAAGGATCGAGGAAATTTCCCCAGCCTTCTTCTTCATTGCCTGATAGCAAATTTTCCAGCGAGTCAATCAGAACTAATACTTGTTGGTGTTTCAGGTAATCTAGGACTCGCTCTAACAAGGTAGCGGGTTGGCTTTCTGAAAAAGGAATCTTTATGCCCCAAGCTTGCAGCCATTGAGTTGCGGTACTCAAAAAGTCTGTGGCTTGACTGGGATTGTCAAAGCTGGCCCGGATAAAACCTTGCTGCCAATTGCCTCCGAACCAATCGGGTCGTTCGAGTGCGATGCGTTCGGCGAGAGCGGTTTTTCCGACTCCTGTCAGTCCCAGAATTAGCAATAATCGAAAAGAATCTGTCAGTTTTTCTGTTAGTTCTGCGACCAGTTTTTCTCGTCCTACCCAGTTATCGTCGCAAGCATAAAGGGGGACAGGAGGCAAATCGTTTTGAGTCTTAGAAATGATTTTTATGGAGTCGGAGAGCGGTTTAACCATCTCCTGTTGCTCTAAGCCTAAAACATGACAAATTTCCTCAAATTTAGAGACGTAAACGCGACGACTATTGATGAAATTATTGACTGTGGAGAGAGATATCTCGATATGAGAAGCGAATTGACCCTGAGTAAGAAAACCATTGCGTTCTAAGGCACGAAGAACTTCAGGTTTGCGCTCTGGATGAAGTCGGACGGAACGCGGCATAAGCAGTTTTTGAGAGCCGGGTTAGGGATAGCTGTATTTTAGCTCAGCAATTGCTCTGGTAAAAATAACCCTCACTTTGGCTTCTGCTCGTGAGGGTTTTCATTCGATTCATTTTCCCCGAAGGGAAAAGCAGCCAAATGCAGTGTGAACAAGCAGACAAAGACCAGTTTCCATTCGATTCATTTTCCCCGAAGGGAAAAGATGAAGCAAAACAGCGATGGGAGTGCGGAAATCCGTTTCCATTCGATTCATTTTCCCCGAAGGGAAAAGTGGCAATTTCAGTTTTAGCTGTACACCAGATGAACGCGGGTTTCCATTCGATTCATTTTCCCCGAAGGGAAAAGGCTACCCTTCTAGAAGGCTTGCCCTGACTGCATTATACACCCCTCGATCTGAGGCTCGGCAAAAAGGGGGGAAATAATCGCCACAGATTCTCAATAAGCAGCAGAGTGACCCCCTCCAAACCCAGACCCAGAGCGGTATCCGAGGCAAACCACGAAAGAATGCGGGTTTCAGCGATCTCGAACTTGCCTCAGCAAATTGAGGAAATGAAAGAAATAAAGAGGAAAACAAGATTAACGACGATTTATAAATCTGGAGCATTAAATTTAAGCGAATTTAGGCTTTTGGCTTTTCTAACTTCGCTGCTGGCGATTGGGTCTGCTACGATTTTCGCTTCGGTGAGAGATTTAGGGAGAGGGCGACAAAAGTGACTTGCTCCCTCCCACGAGTCTCTCTTACAATTACGATGATATAAATTCTCCAAAATTTAACATGGGAGCGCGCACGAACGATGGTTCTTCAAGCCAGCGGCTGTTTGCAGAGCTAGAGATCGATCTCGACAATGTTCCTCTCGAATATCTCTCTCATTATACGGCAGTTCAATATTATCTAGTCCTCGAAGACGAACCCCCGCGCGATGCAGAGAAGCTGGAACGGGGACGGCGATATCTAGAGACATTTTACCATCTGTGCGAGGTAGAAGAATGGAAAAAAGTCTCCCAAGTTCTTTTGGCTCGCCTCGATACTTCAACTCAAGACGCACTTCATTATCAACTCAGTCTTTGGGGTTACTACCATCAACAAATTGAGTTATACGAAAAGCTTTTAGATAAGTTAAGTGCAGAAGCCAATGCTTTGTGCTTGAGCGGCTTAGGTTGCGCTCACTATTCTTTAGGAAATTATCAACAAGCTACGGATTATTTCGATCGCGCGGCTGAGATTGCTCGGCAAACGGGCAATTCGATGACAGAAATTTCGGTACTGGCTGGACTGGGTTCGATTCAACACGAACTGGGGAACTATTCGCGATCGCTGCAATTGTATCAACAATGTTTGCAAGCAGCCCGGAGTCAAGGTTTTCTCTCTTTAGAAGGCTTTATCGAAAGCGAACTGGGCAACCTCTACGAAGCGTTGGGAGAGTACGATCGCGCCCTAGAATGCCACCAGCACCATTTAGAGATTGCCACAACCCTAGGAGAAATCGAATATGAAAGCAAAATTTTCGGGAATTTAGGCAGTATTTACCATTCTTTAGGAGATTTCCAACGCGCTCTCTCCTACCACCAACAGCATCTCGCTCTCGCTCGCGAGATTGAGGACAGACGAGGAGAAGGAAAAGCCTTAGCGGGTTTGGGCAGTGCTGGGTATGCCTTGGGAAACTACCCTCAAGCCCTCGATTACTTCGAGCAGTATCGCACCATCGCCCGCGAAACGGGCGACCGACAATCAGAAGCGAATGCCTTGGGGAGTTTGGGCAATGTCTGCGCTGCGTTAGGGGACTACCCTCAAGCCCTCGATTACCACCAAAAACATTTAGACATCGCACGAACATTAGGCAATAAGCAAGGTGAAAGCCAAGCATTCGCTAACCTGGGCAACGCCTATCTCGCTCTGGGACAATATGCCGAAGCCCTCGATTGTTACCATCGAGATGAGGAGATTTCTCGCATTTTAGGCGATCGTCGCGGTCGAGCTAGATCGGCGAACAATCTCGGCAGTCTTTATTACGTTCGAGGCGATTACGATCGCGCTTTGGAGAACCACCGCGCCCAATTAGAACTCTCCCGCCAAATTCAAGACCGCGCTGGGGAAGGGATGGCGCTGAACGGTTTGGGCAATGCTTGCCATTGTTTGGGTCAGTATCCTCAATCGATTGAATACCATCAGGCGCACCTGGAGCTAGCCCGGGAAATCGGCGATCTCGCCGGTCAAGGTTTGGCACTCATTGGTTTGGGTGGCAGCTATCACTGCATCGGGGCAAACGAGCGCGCGATGGCGTGCTACCAGGAAGGTTCGCGCCTCATCTCCGACAAAGGCGATCCCGCTCTCCAAGCTCGAATCCAGGGCAATATGGGGGTGATTTACACCGTTCGAGGACAGTACGCAGAGGCAATGGAAGCTCAGCAAACTTGTTTGGCGATTGCACGCCAAATTAAGAGTCCTTCTCTAGAAAACAGAGCTTTGGGTAACATCGCTCAAATTTATCAATATCAAGGACAGTACCAGCAAGCAATCTCGTACCGGCAACAGCAATTGACCATTGCACGCTCTCTTGGCGATCGCTTCAGCGAAGGGGCAGCGCTGGGCGGACTGGGTGACGCTTGGTATTCTTTAGAGGAGGTGGATGTAGCGATCGATTACTACCAGCAAGAATTAGTCCTCGCCCGAGAGATCGGAGATCGTGCAGAAGAAGGAACAGCTTTGGGGAGTTTGGGTAATGCCTGCGATGTTTTAGGAGAATACGAACAAGCGATTGTTCATTACCAACAGTGTTTGGAGATTGCCCGCGACATCGGCGACTTATTAATGGAAGCACAAACTTTAGATAACTTAGCCGATACGTTAATTAAGCTGGGACGATATTCGGAAGCTCTGACATTTTTGCAGCGCGCGATCTCGCTTTGCCAACAAATTGGCGTTCGCTCGACTGAAGCCTTTGCGCTCAAAACTCTGGCAATTCTTTATTACGAACAAGGAGAGTTATCCGAAGCACTCGAATACTGCGATCGCGCTTTATCGCTCTCTACAGAATTAGGAATTGCGCTCCTTGAGGAATGTCAGGCGCTTAAGGATTCGTGGGTTATGAGTTTTGAGTTATAAGTTGGATGAAATTGCGATCGTTATTCGCCGTTCTATCTTTGCCGTATCTCTGTGTCTGGAGCATTCCCTCTGCACTTTCATTTTGGGGTGAAGCAAAAAAATCGATAGCGCTATCTTTTTAGGGCGCGATCGCTGTTTAGAAATTCAACAAAAAAGAGCTTGAAGAAGCTCTCAAAAACCCTGGTTTCCATTCGATTCATTTTCCCCGAAGGGAAAAGCTATTTTCGCTCTAGTGGCTATCGCAGTTGGTTGTTTCCATTCGATTCATTTTCCCCGAAGGGAAAAGAATTAACAGCTGAAGAGGTTGCTGCCCTCAGCAACCAGTTTCCATTCGATTCATTTTCCCCGAAGGGAAAAGTATGCACTGTAAACCAAAGAAAAGTTGGTATAACAATGGTTAACAGTTTCCATTCGATTCATTTTCCCCGAAGGGAAAAGAGGGGTTTGAAAAGGGATTGAAGCAACAGTCGCGTTTCCATTCGATTCATTTTCCCCGAAGGGAAAAGATTGGACATGGATGCAACCATGTATGGCACAAACCGGTTTCCATTCGATTCATTTTCCCCGAAGGGAAAAGCAATGTTTGCGGGCCATCTCAGACCATAAAGCCGTCTACGGGTTTCCATTCGATTCATTTTCCCCGAAGGGAAAAGAGTCCCCTAGTCTTAGAGGGGAGGTATACAGTAGTGGTTTCCATTCGATTCATTTTCCCCGAAGGGAAAAGGCTACCCTTCTAGAGGGCTTGTCCTGACTGCATTATACACCCCTCGATCTGAGGCTCGGCAAAAAAGGGGTAAATAATCGCCACAGATTCTCAATAAGCAGCAAAGTGACCCCCTCCAAACCCAGACCCAGAGCGGTATCCGAGGCAAACCACGAAAGAATGCGGGTTTCAGCGATCTCGAACTTGCCTCAGCAAATTGAGTAAATGGAAGAAATAAAGAGTAAAACAAGATTAAAAACGATTTATAAATCTGGAGCATTAAATTTAAGCGAATTCAGGCTTTTGGCTTTTTTGACGATGTAGGGAGACGCGCTGACACGGGGATGGGATGAAGAGGAAAGTGCGAGTCTTAAAGTGCCTAACTCCTAACTCACGCCTAAAGTGAATTAGAAGCCAGAAAGATCGCTATTACTGTTCTTTCTCCCCTCGCATTTTCCCCTTTAGTAAGCTACGGTGTACACACAACTCATTAGTTGAGTAGTACAGCGGTGCGATCCCCCTAAATCCCCCTTAATAAGGGGGACTTTGAATCCGGTTCCCCCCTTTTTTAAGGGGGGCTAGGGGGGATCTTCAACCGTCATGCTAGATTTGATCGCTTATGTGTACACCGTAGCTTTAGTAAGGGGGGTTAGGGGGGATCGGGAGAGGGGCTGCGGGTGAGGGAAATCAAGACTTTTGGATAATGCACATCAGACGTAACTCATAACCCATAACTCATCATTCATAACCCCAAAAAATGCTGCCAACAAATCACTTGTTAGCAGCCAAAAAGCTAAACCATCCCGAACGGGCATTCAGCCGGTTAATCGGAATTCGTTGAACCCGCGAATTCTGAAATTAAGATGTTTCCATTCAATTCACTTTCCGACCAGCGGAAAGAAGTTACAGATCCGCTTTGCCGTTGCCATCGAGAGAGAGCGAACGCGAAGCAGATGGAGGTTCAAAAACAACAGTTAACGTTGCATTAGGAATTAATCGTTGAAGAACGTCTAAATGAGCGATCGCATCATTCCGACGGCGAAACCTTGCGACAATGATGTGCCGTAAATTGGGCAAAAAACGCACGATACACCAGGGATGCAACCGCTCGATATAGCTCATTGTTCTTCTCCAATTACTAGGTTTTCCTTGCTGCCGTAATACCGTTGTTAACTGTTACAGTAGGGCAAAGGAAGCCAGCAAAAAAGGTCAGATTGACCTTGTACGAGAACGCGGCACTTCGGCAACTCATCATTCCGAACTCAGTTCTGGCTTAGGAACGTCGAAACAGGGAATCTGCCAAAGCGATTCGGGAATTTCTTCAAAATGTTCGAGCAAAAAGTCCATTAACGCTAAATGGCGTAGGTCGTTGCTGGTGGGGCGGCGGTAGTAACGTCCTCGACGAAACCAACCGCGCGTAGTTGAAAGCGAGCGCGAGCAAATTTCTGCCATTTGTTCGTAGGTCACTCCCCATTTGCGATAAAACTTTTGAGGAGTCATACCCAACTCGCACTGACTGTAGAGGGCAATTAAACGGAGTTCGCGATCGTCCAGAGAACGAGGATTACTCATCGTCATAACGCTCCAAATCGTTCTCCCAAGCCGTATCGACAACGCACCACCGTGCAGACGGCGAATCTGGGTCGAGCAGAAGCAGGTAGCACCACATCCAGCGACAACGTTCGGGGGCATAGCCGTAAAATCGTCCGATAACGATTCCCCAGTCGTTTAAGCCTGTCTCTTCATCCTCTAAAGGAATCCAACGCAGGACTTCGCCGAATCGATAACGCGAGGGTTGCGCTTCGAGAAAGAAAGCAGGGGAGTCAGCAGGCAAAGGAACGGCATTACTCATTGCGAGGATACCGGATAGTTCTTCGGCGCGACCCATTTGGACGGCATACAAATACGCAGTCAGCCAATCGCAGTTTAGATTGGCGGCAAAATGCTTAATCAGCAAAGCCGTTAAGCTGAATAGCTGTTGAAAATCGCATTCCTTTGCTGTCGTCCGAGCTAACTTTTGCATCAAGGCGATCGCGCCAAAATCTTCAAGCGCTTTGAGATATCCCGGCGGTTCGGTTTGGAGAATTTTTCGCTGGTAGTCAAACATTTGGAGTTATGAGTTATGAATGATGAGTTATGAGTGATGAGTTATGAGTGAATGGCACTGACTTAAGAAAGAATAAATTGCGAAAAGATCGAGTTTCGTAGTAGACCGGCAAGCTTAAAACAGTGGGTAGCGAAATTCGTAGAATCTCTGCTACGTCTTGATTTCAGCAATCTCTTTGCCCCTCGAATTAAGAGTTTCGTAGGGTGGGCAACGCCCACCAGCCTTAAGTCAGTGCTATTGAATGATGAGCGATCGAATCGAGCGAAATCTATGGTTGTCAACGCACCATTTAATGTCATTCAATGCGAACTTAGAGCGATGGTAACAATAACCAAATAATTCGTAATTCGTAATTCGTAATTCGTAATTCTAAGTTACAATTCTCTAATTATAATTAGAAAAAAGTCGATAATTCCCAGTAACAATATTCAATTCCTCAACGACCGTCATGGGGTAATAATTACGAACTACGAATTATTAATTACGAATTATGTTGACTTGAGAGGCGAGAACAATTTGAAACTTCGCATTGGGGACGAAAATTTCAATTTTCTCAAGAGATAGAGTCCAAGGGAATTCAGACAATGAAGGCTGCATCCGCGATCGCAAACTCCGGTAGAACGCCCAGAATTTTGACATCGCGCCGACAGCGTTCTGAAAGCGGATAGAAGCGGAGTTGGTCTTGCTTGAGATCGAGCAATTTGGACAGTTTTTGGGCTAACTTCGAGTATTGCTGCTCGTCTGCGATGACCTCAAACACCGATTTTTGTATCCGCAGTCCATAAGCTTCGAGTAACTTCGCCACCTTCGTGCGACGGCTGTCATTTGTAATGTCGTAACAAATGAGATAGAGGGTCATAATGTGACGCGGGAATAAAGTGACAAACCGGAGGTCGTAGGGTGGAGGAAAGATGGAACCCAACTCGATAAATTTCTCCTTCCTCCCCGCGTCTTTTCGCTACGCTTCCCAAAACATGGGTCGATAGCCGTCGGTATCCCCCATCACGCAGGAAACATACTCGCGCACCTGTAACTCCAAGCAGCGACGCAAGCTAACTTTGTAGCCGGTATAGGGATGGGTCATTTCCTCGAGTAATTTTTCTTCCCAATGCTTGAGAAATTTCTTGAGAGCATCAACGTGCAGATATACGCCACCGCGCTCGTCAGCCGGTGTAAAGTCCTCTGGCGTAAAGATTTTTCGGTTAACCAGATAAGCAACCAAAGAATCAACCGCTCGAGCGCGAAATTCTTCCACCAAGTCCGACACTAAGGCAGGATGATTGTCTCGGGGAACGTGCAGGTTCCCAAAGTGAGTATGCAAGCCGATCGCTTCGACGAACGAATGAACATTTTGGCTTAAGAGGGTGTAGCCTAGGCTCAGTAGGCTGTTAATCGGGTCGGTGGGAGGACGCTTCGTGCGGCGCTCGAAGCTAAACGTTTCCTCAAAAAAAGATCCCAGCCCTTGGAAGTAAACGGTTGCAGCTTTCCCCTCGTAACCGCGCAACGCATCCATCGATTCAGCTAGGGGGAGGTCGTTCATTAACTGGGCAATATTCTCTATGGCTTGCTTGGCTTTTTCGCTGCGGCGGCGGCGATTCAAACGCATCAATAAGACGCGCGAGTTATGCAGCTTTGCCCGCACGATCGCTTCAGCTTGCGCTCGGCAAAACTCTGGCTCTTCAGCACGTCGGACTTGTTGAGCTAAGTAGTTAACTTTAGCTTGCCCTTCCGTTTCCAAGCGCCCGAAATAGCGTCCCCGTTGGGAGAGATACATCACGGGAATGCGGCGGGAGAGGGCGAGGCGTACCGCACCGTGGGAGACATTGCAGCAGCCAAATAGAACGACGTGACTGACGCGGTTAACGGGGATTTGACAGCGCAGTTCGCCCCCTTGAAAGACGCGAAATTGGGAGTTCTGCGCTTTGAGATAGGAACCTTGTTCGGTGATGTAAAGGGTAGTCATGGATTCGATGAAGAAATGATGGGGGTTGGATGCAACCGCAGGGGTTGTTTTGGAGACGGTTGAAAGCGTGCAGGTTTTGGGGGGTTGGGAGAGAAAGGAATGGATGCAAATCGCTCGCGGGCGGGCGGGTGTCCCCGAAGGAGTGAGGGGCAGATTTCCGGCGTTAGGAAGAACCGGCGGCGGTGCAAAAACCTGTCCTTGTTGGAATTGGTAGCCGAGAAAACTGAACTCGCGCTCCGGTGATACAATTTGCGTTTTCTGGGGTTGGAGCTTGAGATAAATATTCGCCAACCAAGTTTCGATTTGGTCGAGGGTGCGTTCGGCAGCCGCGAGACTGTTACAGGCAATGGCAAAGTCATCGCCGTAACGAACGAGGTTGATGTCGTGCCGCAAACAGGCGCGATCGAATTCGTTTAGGTACAGATTGGCAAGCGCGCCGGAGAGAACGGCTCCTTGCAGCACGCCTTGTTTGGGATTAAGGCGACGACCTTTGACGACAATCCCCGATTCAAGTTGTTGTTTGACCAGTTGGACGACAACTGAATCGAGGTGCAGGCGTTCTACTGCGGCCAGCAGTAGCGCCCAGCAGAGATTGTCGAAGAAGTTTTCGATGTCCGATTTGATAATCCAAGTCGGTTGGTACTGGTAGTAGAAGTGCAGGTGTTTGACAGCCGTTTGAATCCCGCGACCGGGGCGATAAGCATAGCTACAGTCAGCAAATTCTTCTTCGAGGGGCAGGTAAAGCTCTTCGAGGAGATACCGTTGGACGACGCGATCGCGCACTGTTGGAATTCCCAACAAGCGCTTGCCACCGTTATGTTTTTGCAAGTAAAATCCCCGCGCCGGACTGGGTTTGTAGCTTTCGCGCTCTAGCTGGGACTGGAGAATTAAGAGTTGTTCTTCTTTAACTCCAGAAAACAAGTCAACTGTAATACCGTCAATTCCCGCACTGCGACTTCCCCGACGTACCAGTTCCCAAGCGTACTTGAGGTCGGCAACAGTAAATCGCATCAGTTATTTAGGGTTATGGATTGTGGGTTTTAGGGTTTAAGTTTTAGCGGTTAATGCTCGCCCCATCCCGTGTCTCTTTCTACAAATTGCCTCCAAATGCTGTGTTGTGATTTCAATCTTTGCAAGGAGGTATTTGAGTCCGTACTTGAGTTGAAAAAAAGAACCTGATTTCGTAGCTGAGTTCATGCCCGAGCTTGCCCCTCCTATTTCCCGTGGCGTGAAGAGGCAATTTTGGTAAAAGATCGTTTCCGAGGCTCCATATCCTCTTTAAGCCGTTGCGATCCGCGAACCGAACGATCTCTGCACAACTTGTAAAATCCTCAATTATTTCTACGCGCGAAAACGTCAGATGGTGTAGGGGCGCGATCCTCTTCCATTGAATAACGTGGCATAATCTGTTGAATGGCGATCGGACTCTTGCTTCTATAACTCTTATTCTGTAGGATTTTGAGCTTATTTGGAGTCTTGGAGGGTAGCACCAATGTACGCCGTCAGAATTGAGGAACGCGTATTACTCTGGGTTTGTACGGGGGAAAATATCGCAACGCCGCTCTCGGCGCGCGATTTCTCGGGCGCGAATTTTGGGCATTGATGAAGGATTTTAGAATGGCAGTTGAAGTTGTCCGATGGAAATATTGGATTGCCCGCGATTGTGGTAGCTCAAATGACAGCCCGTACACAAAGCGACTAGATTATCGGGGCGATTGTCTTCGGGTATGCGATTGTAATGGTGAACGTTGAGAGTGCGTTGAAACCGTTCCGATTTGGAGAGGGTGGAGGTGTCTTCCCCCGGTCGAAGACATTGCATCCCGCATTTTTGGCATTTCCAGTTGGCAAGATGTTTGAGGCTCAAAGCGATTTCTTCCCAATCGTCGGTGTAACGTGACATGGCGGGACTTTAAAGAGCATCGATTCAAGTTAATGTATCGCATAATTTTGGCGATCGCACTGAGAGGATTAGTGGTGAATTATTAGATTATGCCGTCAGTTTGGAGCTACTTATAGGGTCATCCAAAACCGTTTCAATGGGTCGCGCGGCTATTCCAGTTCCATCTGTTTCTTCTTTTTCCGTTTCGGCGGCTTTGGCTGTTGCGGGGGTGGAGGGGTTTTGGCAATGTATGCCTCGTATTCTGGGGTATTGGGGGGTAGTGGGTATTTCTGGGTGTCGGAGGTACGCGTGCCGGGTGGCACGGGTGCAGCAGTAATTTCTGCTGCAATTTCGGGTTGTTCCTTTTCGGGTTGTCCGCCCGTAATCTTAGAGGTTGTAGGTCTGCGATTCTCTTCGGGCTTGGGTTTCGGCATCTTAGACTTGCTCGCCAGCGACGGGTTATCGGCTGCGCTCGGGTAAGGCTCCGAAGAGCGGTGCGCTGGTTCGTCTGTTGCCGCTGCTGCTGCTGCGGTTGTTGTTGTTGCAGGGTTTGCAGCGGTTTCGGAGGTTGTAGACTTTGTAGATTTTGCCGCTGCCGTCGGGGTTGCATCAGTTTCGGGTGTTGTCGTCGTTTCGGAGGTTGCAGCGGCTTTTTCGTATTCAGCGATTGCAGCGATACTGCGTTGAAGTGCTTCTTCGAGAACGGGGCGATCCGCGAAGCGGATCCCTTCGGGCGCGCGTAGAGGGGAAAATCTTACCCCGCGTTCGGAGAGGAGTTTGCGGAAGCTGCTGCCTTTGAGCTTGTAACCGGGAATTTTTACGCCCTCGTAGGTGTAGCTGAAACCGAGGGGCAGGGTTCGCCCTTTCACCAGTTTCGGGTAAACTTCAACGCCTTGTTCCTGGAGTCGGTGGATGAAGTCGCTAAAGGTGGGTTTATCGGCGCTGGCGGTGGCGATCGCTTCTTGAATGTATTGGCTGGCGATAACTTTAGGGGGTTCGTCTCGCAGCCCTTCTTCGTATTCCCGCGTCTCTTTCTTATACCGCTGCACTTGTCCGTGGGTGGGACGGCGCATTGAAACTTCCCAACTCGATTGCAATTGAACGAGATTGTATTGGGCTTCTAGCTTCCGGGCGATTTCCTGAACGCGGTAGGTTTCATAGCTATCTGAGGTTCGTTGTCCGTGGAAGGTAATGCTGTTAACGACGATGTGGATGTGGTCGTGGTCGTGTACCCAATCGTGTCCGGGGTCGTCCCGGTGATGGTCGATGATGACGTACTGGTTGCTGGTGTAGCCCATTCCTTTCACGATGTCGTGAGCGATCGCTCGTTTGGTTCGATCGTCTATTTCGCCGTCCTCGGGGGCGAAGGCGACGGCTATATGTTTGACGGGTTTCTTGACTTGGGTTCGTCTTTGGGCGAAGGCGTTGAACTTGGCACTCAGTTCTGATGCTGTTTTTTCGGTGACGTTCCCTCCGATTACGCGAGGTTGTTTGGTGGATTTGAGCAGGTAATCAAAGGTTTTTTTAAAGCTGCTGCTGCTGTTAATCTTGCAAATCATCGGCTTTGGTTTTAGATTTGGGGGCGATTGCCAAGTCAACTTTTTCTTGGGTTCGATCGATGAGATGAAGCGCCTCTAAGAGTTTACGGGCCGCACTTTCCTGTTGGGCTGGGTCTGAATCTAGATCGTCGTTTGCTAGCGTTAGGAGTTCTTTCAGGTTCGCTAGGAGTTCGCAGACTGTCGCCGTTATAGGCGATATGGGTTTGGGTAGGTGTTTGCCTAAGCTTCGTTGTCTGACGTAGGCGGAGAGAGTCAGTCCTCTGACGCTGGCGGCGGCGGTAATGACTTCTATCTCGCTTTTACGGTAGCGGATGGTGAGGTATTCGGTTATATTTTCTCTGGGTTTGGGGGTTTTGCGGGTTTTTCTTTTCGGGGTTTGGGTCGAGTTAGCGCGCGATCGCATTTTTAAATTTTCCCTCTTGTTCTGTATAAACTGCTAAGGTTGCTTTAACCGGGATGATAAGATGGTTTTCAGGCTTTTTCAACTCATAAAAATCGCAATTTTTGTGGGATTATATCACCACTGGACTCCGGCCGTGTAACGGCGTAAATCCGGGGTTCTTCGGCTGCCATCGTTGCGGGTGCGTTGGTCAGCATTTTGTTGAGTCATTGCTGAGCAATTGCTGAGTCATTGTTGAGTCATTGCTGAGTCATTGCTGAGCAATTGCTGAGTAATTGTGTGATGTTGGGGGTTGGGGGTTGTGTTTTTAGAGTGGGTCTGCCAAAATGCTGAGTAATAGCTGAGCATTAGCTGAGCATTAGCTGAGTAATAGCTGAGTAATAGCTGAGTAATAGCTGAGTAATTGCTGAGTAATTGCTGAAAAAATGCGAATAGGAATTGCTTGAGCGGATAGTAGTCGGTTATGAGTAGAGGTAAGGAATGTAGAGAATGAGTGGGTGAAATGTGGAGGAACAACGTTATAAGAGATAGGGATTTAACGAACCCATTAAATGAGGATGTATTAAAGTGGTGGAACCGGCAGTAGGCAAGATGCGATTTGATTATCGATTTAAGAAAGGTAGCGATTTGGAGACGTTGGTGAATTACCTTAGCGCTCTGGACGATCTGTTGATTAAGGACGCGATAATGCAGTCGGCCCGTTCTTATTGGATGCCGCTGGCTCTTAAGCAGGCGGGAGTAACAGAGACGGAGTTGGTGGTTGCAGGAAACAATGCTGTAATCGATCTAATTCGGCAGGCGAAGGAGATTTGCTTGACGCTGGGAATAGATTCAAGCCAGTTTGCTGGGTTATTGGGGGGAAGTCCCGCGCCGATGCCGACTTATTGGGGTGCAATGCCGGGGGGGGCAGTTTCTCAGGTTGTTCCGCCGTCGCCGAATGGGGAGGCATCATATAATGCTCCGCTGACGACAAACCCGCCCGATTCAGAGACTAAAAAGGATTCGGGGAGTTTAGAAAGGTGGAGTTATAAGGGTTTGGGGCTGGAGAACTGGCCGGTAAATCCGGTGGAGGAAGAGTAGGGTAAACGTTGTTGAAAAATTGGAGAAGGATTGATGCCCAAGAAGAAGAAGCCGGATTTAGCGATCGCGGTCGATTTTGGCGGTTCGGGAACGAAGGTGTTTTACGCACTGCCGAGTAGCGGTAAGGTAGGTTCGTTCTTGATGCAGCCGGAGGTACCGGAGGTTCCTAAAAGCGCGATCTCGAATTTTGAGACGCGCAAGGTATTCAGTCCGATCGCGCCCGGAAAAAAGAAAATCACCGATGTCGTCGCTCGTCTGTCATTGCGCGATCGCCTTGATTTGGTGCATGGAAGCTCGCGTTGTGTACCGATACTGTCAAGCCATTCAACAACGAGATCGCCCGCGATCTCGTTGCCGGTCTTTTGATACTTTTCCCAACGGCGCTCGTTCTCTTCAACAATCCAACCGCAATATTCTCTCTCTTCAAAAAGCAGCACCCTCCGCTGACAACAACTCTTCAACCGGCTTCCCGCGCTGTAACTCCTGCCATTGCGCCTCAATCGGCTGATATTGGCAATAGGCTACCACAATGCGTAAATCAGTATCGAAACTGGAAAAACGTTTTCAGTGTTGGGATCGTTGCGTTTAGATACCACAGTCTTTGTTATCGATTCTTACCTCATTATTTCATACACTTCGATGGTCTTCGCGCTTCGCCACCCGATGCAGTAGAGTAATGGGACGAGCCGAGTTGAGTTGCGATGTATCGTTCAAACCGTTCGGATTCGAGTTTTGAAGCATCATCGGAGTGTTGAGCGTGACCGATCCCATCGACCATGACGCGATTTTTAAGGAGCTACTCTCAACCTTTTTCCTGGATTTTCTCGAACTGTTTGTGCCAAGCGTGCTGGAATATGCCGAACCGAGGGAGTTGAGCTTCGAGCCAACCGAGACGGTGCGAGAGGTCTTCAGTCCGATCGCGCCCGGAAAAAAGAAAATCGCCGATGTCGTCGCTCGTCTGTCGTTCCGCGATCGCCAAGCCTGTTTTTTAGTCCACCTCGAATCCTAATCGAGCGCCTACAGCGAAGAAGACTTTCGCTGGCGGATGTTTCACTATTTTGCGCGGCTGCACGAAAAATACCGCCTGCCCGTCTATCCCATTGCCCTGTTTACCTTTGACGAACCTTTTCAAGAACAAGAGAATCGGTATGTCATGAGTTTTCCAGATCGCGAAGTCTTAGCCTTTAACTTTGTGGGCATTCAACTTGTTTTAACGAGGTAAGCAAAAAGCAGCCCTTAAATTGGTAGATGCCCCGGCTCGGCGGGGCTAACGATCTGACAGGAGAAGGCAGGTTGCTATGGTTTTTCGACCGGAGCAGACGCAGCCGAGGGACTGATTTGAGCGGGTAACAGCGGCGCAGAACTGTTAGGCTGTCGCGCGACAAAGACGGCGAACAAACCGCTGCTACCCAGAACCGCCACGGCAATTGGCACGACGACAAACTGCACCCACCATTTCACGTCTGGGGAATGGACAGAATGGTTAAAAGTCGCACCACGATTTTTCAGGTCGAGTTTGGCCTCGTCGCTGAGTCCGCTGCTGCCGTTGAAGTTTGCGCCTTGGACGTTGGCGTTGCTGAAGTTGGCATCGCGGAGTTCGGCACGGTTGAAGTCGGCACGACGCAAATCTGCACCTGTGAGGTCTGCACCTGTGAGGTTGGCTCGACCGAGATCGGCTCCATTTAACTTGGCACCAGGCAGTTGAGCGCCGCACAACTTAGCCTCGGTTAAGTTTGCCCCGCAGAGTTGAACGTCTTGCAAGTTTGCACCTTTAAGTTGGGCGTGGTTCAAGTCGCTCCCGTTGAACAACATTCCTGCGAGGTCACGGTGGTTAAAGTCGCGGTTGCTTAAGTCTTGACCGCTGAAGTTTTGAGGAGGTTTTCCTGCTTCAGATAAGAGGGTAAACGACTCTGGATCGCCACTAGGGGCGACCGAATTGGGCTGAGAAATCATGGGTTTTGACTCCTATTACTCGTTTTTGATGACTTGGAACGAAGGAATACGAGTAGCAGTTACCTAGGAGTTCTGCGACAAACTAACTAGGATTCCGCCGTATCTCGTTAAAGCCTTTTGGTTCCAGGTCTAGGAAATTATAATCCATACCCAATATTATTGGTTCATTATTTTGACGAGGCATTTGAAATAACGTTATTTTTTTTGAACTTTAATGTTAAGAAAAATAAAGTAATGGCTTTTCTAGTGTTCAAGCACATAGTAAGAAGCTGTCCACAATCACAGTATGGACAGCTTCTTTATGTCTGGAGCGCCTCACAGAGCCTTTTTCTGTAAGTTGTGAGGCGGAATCCTAGTTAGTTTGTCGCAGTTATCAATTTACACATTTAGCCAGACAAATTCCGTAAAGTTTTGTAAATTTTCTCTCATAAAAATGTCACCTCTCTCTCGTCTAACTTGTAATCGCACGTGCGATCGCACATTTCCAACAACTCATTTTCCGACAGAGCGAGAGAACGCGGTCAGGCTTGCTCGTTGCCGTCATCTTCCTATGGTTAGCTGCTGCTAGTAGAAGGGGTTTTGCTGTCCCGCTCTTGGTCGATCTTCTCCAGCCACAAGGCAATGGCTCGTTCTAAGGCTTGACTTCGATCAGTTTCCTGCATTGTGCAACTCGCCTTGAATTTGAGTGCCAACTTCTTTGGCACATATCCACTAACTTGGGCGTACTGGGGATCGTCGCGTTTAGCTACCACGGTCTTCTTTAGAGATTGTTACTTCATTATTTGTAGATGGCTGCTCCCGCTCCGTAATCGCTTTTTTAATCAACCGCGCCACGATATAGGAAACAGAGCGATCTTCTCCTTTGGCCCATTCCTCAAGCTTTTGTTTAACCTCAGATTCGATGTAAGTGGTGACAACTTCTAATTTGGTCGGCATTTCCTGCCCTTGAACATCAGCGTTCATACCCAGTTTATCTCCATAACTGTTCGGGAGTTCGCGCTAAACTCTCCGCTTGATCGCATTGAGTTACGTTTTCTCGGAGAACAGGCGATCGCACATTTCCAACAACTCTTTTTCCGACAGGTCAAGAGAACGAGCAAGGGCGGCCATGTCTTTAATGGAGGGTATCTTTCCTCGAACTAACGCCTTAAGGAATTCAGCCGCAGTTGAATTGTCGTTTTGAGTTTTAGGAATTTCCCCAGCCGCTTTCGCTGTTTCGATGGCTTTTTCAATAACGTGATTGGCTAGGTTAGCCACTGGTCTTCCCTGGCTGTCTGCCCAGGCTTCTAAGTCCTTATAGACTGAATCGGCCAAAGTCAGGTTTACTCTCTTGCTCACATTACCTGCGTACACGGGGTATCAACTCAATCCTACAGGTTTATAGCGGTCAAGGGTGTAAAAGTAACTCCGAGTAACTTAATTGCTCTGCCCGTGCTATATTAGTTACTGCAAGTAACTTTTCTGGATGCAACCATCGGCAAAAGAAGCCCGAACCATCCGAAACTGCTGCGTTACAGCCCGAAACAATCCCCCCGAAAGGCGGGATTTTTCTAAACCCCCAACCGTTCGGGAGTACGCGCCCACCGCGCCATCCCTCCAACGTTCGACTCTTCAACCCCTGAAGACCGATGGACATCCTCATCGACAGCCAACACGGGCAGCTATTCCCCCGGCACGTCGCCCAAAAAATCCTGAAAGTGCATCATCGCGGCACTTGGCGCACTCACCTGCGCGCCATCGGCCTCAACCCCGACAGCAACCCGCAACTGTCCTGGGGCGACATCAAAAACCTGCTCGCCCTGCAACTGTTTCTGCGAGCCAGATACGGCGTGCATTCCATCCATCAGTTCTCCTGCATCTTCCGCGAAGGACTGATGGAAGCCGCCCTAACCCGATTCAAAATCGACCTAGACACCGAATTTCGGAGACTCCAACATGACTACTACCAATAGCGACAGACTCAACGAAATCCTCAACGAACCCCCCGCCCCCAACGGCAGCAAACCCAAAAAGAAGACGAGCGACCCCGCGCCATCGCACGGCGCAAGGGAACGCGCGAGCAACAAATCCACCAAAGCTCGCGGACAAAGCGCCGGAGAAGCCCAAATCGGACAACTCGCCCAACGCAACCGCCAAGTCGCCGACAAAATCACCCAACTCAACGCCAAACAAACCGCCGCCTTCATCGTTCAAGACTACGTTGACGGCACATTCATGCAAAAAACCCTCGACGAACTCGACCTCATGCTCGAAGGCTTCCAGAGCGCCTTTGAAGACGGACTGCTGACCTTGGAGGCCGGTGAAGAACCCGACCCTTTGGAATTGCCTTCTGCCTGTTCCTCTTTGCCGGAAAGCGAGACAGCAGCCCTTTACTGAAGAGATTCTTGATGATGCACCTGCTCCGACAACTCGCGAGAGCCGCCTTGAATGCCTTCCGAAACAGTGCCGCACCGAGCCTCGAATCTGAATTCGACCCCGAAGTGGTAACGCTGTTGGTGCGAGTCGCCTAACAAAAAAAGCAGACTAAGTTTGCCGCTTAGCACTGCTCCAACTTAAAAAAACTTCTTCGCTAACTATGCCACAAAACGAGCGGCGAGGGGGTGAGAGGGCGAGGGGGCGAGGGGGCGAGGGGGTGAGAGGGTGAGAGGGTGAGGGGGCGAGAGGGTGAGGGGGCGAGAGGGTGAGAGGGTGAGGGGGCGATTTTTTCTCAGTCTCCCCGTCTCCCAGTCTCCCCGTCTCCCAGTCTCCCCGTCTCCCACTCTCCCAGTCCCCAAGTCTCCCCCTCTCCCCGTCTCCCAAGTCTCCCCCTCCCCAAGTCTCCCAAGTCTCCCAAAAATCAAAGCAGCCATTGCTCGGGTTGGTTAATCATTTTGACCAAGCTTCCCAGGATGTGATTGTAGGTTCCATAAAGCTCCCTGCCGGTATTGAGTTCTAAATACCCGCATTTAACCGCAAACTTCAGCCACACCTGAACCTCTGCGGCTTCAGCCTCAGAATCGCTCAATTTAGCGACGAATGCTGCTTTATATCGGCGCTTTCGCCAAGCTTCGGCGAGATTGGCGCAGACAGAACGGGAACAACGGCGAATTTGGTCTGTTAAGGAATATCGCTCTTCGAGGGGAAACCGCTTTGACAACTCAAAAATTGCCATAGCCGCCTCGAAAGCTCTCTGATAAACCTCCAAATCTTCGTGAGTTCTGACCCTCTTCTTCTCCACCATCCCTCAACGACTCAACTTAGCTCTCTTCCCTCAAGAGTAAGCCATCCCCCCCTCTCCCCCTCTCCCCCTCTCCCCATCTCCCCCTCTCCCTATGACTCCTGTATCAGAATCCGCTAAGGCGCGACGTTCTTGGCAATTACAAGCCTGGGACTATTGCTGCACTCATCCCTGGACGTGGAAACTCGCTGCCAGCATTAGTTTGGGTGCAGTAACCCTCGGCGGAACTATTGTTGCCACGCTAATTGTCACCCGCGCTCCGACAACCGATCGCGTTACGGTTCCCATCTCCCGCCCGAAAACCCCAGAACGCGACCTCACCTGGCTCGCCGACCTCAATTACTGCGCCCCGGAAAGCGGCCGCACGATGCAAGATTGCCTGACTCAAATTCGCCTCTGGCTCGACTACGCCCGAGAAATTGTCGCTGGCGAAGAAGCCTTGCGATATCGCGCCAAAGCGTCCCAATTCATGAGCCTCGGAACGGCTCGAGCCTGCTTCCAAAAGCCGCAACTGGTGTGCCTGGGGAGTTTTGCTCGAAATATTAACCGCGACTTGGAAAAGGCTTATACCTTGCCCGAGAGCGATCGCAACGCCGCCATCATCGGCGCGATTAGCCAGTACCAAGCCCTAGTTGACGCGCGCCTCGGTTCCCCGAAAACCGCCCCCGCACCCAGCCGAGGCATTATCCTGCGAATTTTTGAGAAAGCCGAAAGCGACATCGCACTCTACTTAGGGACTGACCCCACCAGTAACACTGCCCTAGACAACCTGGGCGAATTCTACGAATACAACAGCGACCTGCCTACACCGAAACCCTCACCCCCTACCCCCCCGGTCACTGAGCGCAGTCGAAGCGCCATCTCCCCCTCACCCCCTCTTCCAGTCCCCCCGTCCCCTCCTCGCCCCCTCTCCCAGTCACCCTCTCCCACTCCCCAACCCATCCCCCCACCTCCAGGACGAAGATGAACACCACACTCCTCAAAAAACTCAGCATCGGCGGCGGCTACGGACTGGCGCTCCTCTGCTGCCTCCTGGCTTTTCCCAGCTATAAAGCGCAGACCGAAGAAACCATTTCTCAAACCCTAGATTCTGTAGACCGCGCTCTCAATGACCCGAACGCGCCCGCCGAAATCGCGATCGCTGCCTCCCCCGCCCGATATCCCCTAGCTGGATTTCTGGTGCGAGCTTCCGTAGGGTTTGCCCTGCTTGGGACGGGCGGCACAGTCTGGACTCTTTTTGGCAAAGCGGAACAGCACCAACCCACACCGCCCTTCCTCCTCCCTCCCGCTGCTAGCAATTCCGCACCCTCGCTCCCCTATCCCCTCTCCTCGTCTCCCACTCCCCCCGTCTCCCCCTCACCCCATCACCCCATCACCCCCACTCCCACTAAATACGGGGACTTCGAGCAGCGCCGAGCGCACCTGTTTCAATCCCTCGCCAATTCCCCGCAGGCTTGGATTCTGCAATTGTTGGAAGCCACACCCGTTCTGATTTGGGGCGAACAGCAGTCGGGCAAAACCGAACTGGCGCAAATTATTGCCCTGCTGAGAATGGTTTTCCTCTTCCATGCGGTCGAAGTGGCCGACCCCCACGGGCATATCAATGAATGGTTGCCTTGCTTTCCGGTGTTTGGGAGCGAATTTGACTACGACGCGATCGACGCTCGCCTGGTCGCCTACCGGGAGCGCCTCAAATCCAGTCCCCACGCCAAACAGCCCATCACCACGATTTGGGACGAGTTCACCCAATACGCCGAAAACTGTACCTGTCAAAAGACCAAAGAATTCGACTTTATCAAGTCCATCATTGCCGAAAGCCAGAAAAAGGACGAATTCCCCATCGCTATCTCCCACGGACGCACTCAGACAGCTAAAGGCGGCACGACGGGAACCGACGAGATGTTCGAGAACGGATTTATTCAAATTCACCTGCTGGCCCAGCGGAACGCCACCGGACGGGCGATGCCTTCGGGTCGCGGGTTCCTGAAAGGACTGACTAAGGATGCCAACGGCAAACCCGAGCAAATCGCGATCGCGCTTCCTTCCTGGCTGAGGGCTGCCGCTTTGTACCAATACTTCCCTGAAATCAATAATCCCGCCCTCTCAACGCTTCCAGAACGCGCCCCGCAAAGCGGCTCCCTTCGGGATCGCCCCTTCCCCTCCCCAAGCGCCGCTTCCTCTGCTACCCCCAGCTATGCCAATCTCGCCCAACACCTCGACAACCTAATGGATTCCGAAACCATTGCCCCGCATCTGGCAGCCATTCTCAAATTCGCTCTGGTGCAAGGCGAACCCGTCAAAGCGCGGGACATTCAACGCGCTTCGGCGACAGCCCACCCGGATTTAGATGCCGAAACCATCCGCCTCCTGCGGTCTTTAAAAGCCGATGTCATCCAAAGTGCTTTTCAAGAACTGGCGGCTTTGGGCAAAGGGCATTGCCAGGAAGAAGGAAGCAGTTTGTTGTTTGTCCCGGGGCGAGAAGAATGAAGATTTTTGCGGTTTTGGACGGCTCAAACCCTTGTCCGCTCGTTTTGGACTTCAACGTTCGGACGCACCTGGGACAGCGAAGGCGGATTCGTCTCGGACAGCCCGATCCGTTCTCGCGCTCAATCCCTGGTTTTGCCATCGTCCGCACCATTCATCCGGCATCGTACCCGTTCCAAGCGGTATGCGATCGGGGCAGCACCGATCCGATGTCCTGGGGGCAACCCCAAAACAGAGCGCCGCTAACACCCTCCGTTGCGGCGGCAATCCGTCCCCTTACCGATGCCAAACGTAACTTCAATCAGGAGCAACTGACTTATGGCTAACCGATATGCCTCGCCCCAAGAACAGCCCCCCCGCGATCCTGGGGCGCAACCCTATAATCCCAATGCCCTGGTCAATTGGGAGATGATGCACCGCTTTCATCGCGAAGCCGTCCATCAGGCGACCGAAATCCTTTCCGGCTCTCCCGAAGGCGTAATCGACGGGCTGACCATCACCCGCAAGTCCTGGTCGCGTAATAAAGGCAAAGGAACGATTTTTCTAGTGGGCTTAATCGCAACCCCCATCCTCGCCCTAGGCTTCCTCTTTTCGGCGTTGAGCGCCCATTTCTTCCCCGTGCGGATTGCAGCGGACGAACCCTGGCAAAACCGTGCGGGGAATGCAGTAGGGCGGCTAACCCATACCACTTGGGAAACCGCAAAACCCGCCCTTGCCAGTGCTTACGTCCAGTCCCGCGTCGCGCGACCCCCAGCACAACCCCCGACTGTTAGCGTCGGCAACGAGCGTTTGGTGATGACCGCTGCTGGTTCGACTTCGACGAACACCAGCACGGCGAAGGGAGCTTCGGGATTGCAAGGACTTGACCCCGAAACGCGCAAAGCTGTTGAGGAGTTTCTCAAGTAGCTTCCCTTTGAGGGAGAGGAAGTGAGGGGAGGACTTGGGGGAGTGGGAGAGGGGGAGACGAGGGGAAGGGGAGAAGCCTTGACCTAAATTATGGCACTACGCATCAAAGTTAGGATGCTGCCCAAAGCTAAAAGCTAGAAAGAGCAAGCATTTTGCTGATTACTGACTTCTTACTCCCATCAGAAATCGCCCTCCCCCTCCCCCCCTCACCCACTCACCCCCTCTCCCACTCCCCGTCAACAGACAATCCGTCGCCCGCTGGATCAGGAGCAGCTAAGGGTAAACCCTATCGAAGTCTACGGACTCGACCCTGGGAACCGTGAAGCCTAAGAGGTCTAGCAATCTGGCGCGTAGCGGCGAGAGAGACATTTTTTTACGATTTGCTGCGATCGCGCCCTGGCCATTGAGCCGCGACGCGATCGCGCAACTTTTCTAACTTTGAGCGTACAACTCGCAACGCGATCGCTCTAATAACCTTCTGGGGGCAGAAGAATCGTCAAACCTCCATCTCCCCGCTGCGCTATAGTACGGCGCAATGAAGTACCAACATTTGGAGCAGCGCGTGACTCAAGAGTCCCCAGAGAACCTTCCCGAAAGAACCGAACCTGAAGAAGCCTACCGAGCCATGCTTGACCAAGTTACGGAGTTAATGGAAGCATCGCGTCGCAAGGCAGCCCGCGACCTCAACTCCATCATGACAATCACCTATTGGGAAATCGGGAGGCGCATTGTCGAATCCGAGCAGAAAGGGGAAAATCGGGCTGAATACGGCAAAAAGCTAATCGAGCGACTGGCTAATGACCTCACAGCGCGGTTCGGGCGAGGTTTCTCTCAGCGCAATCTCGAACAGATGAGGCGTTTTTACCAACTTTGGTCAATTCCGCAAACACTGTCTGCGGAATCTGGACGAACTGACATCGAGCCAAAATTCCCTTTGCCTTGGTCGCACTACGTCCAGTTACTATCGGTCAAATCCAACGAAGCTCGCTCCTTCTACGCCACCGAAGCCTTGCAAGGGGGATGGTCGGTTCGACAACTGCGGCGGCAAATCTCGACTCAATTCTACGAACGAACTTTGCTGTCTCGCAATAAGGCGGCGATGTTGCAGCAAGGAAGTCAGTCTCTTCCTACGGAAGTCGTTTCCCCCGAAGAAGAAATCAAAGAGCCGTTCGTTTTAGAATTTCTCGATCTTAAAGACGAGTATTCGGAAAACGACCTGGAAGAGGCACTGATTCGGCACATCGAGAGCTTTCTTCTGGAATTGGGACGAGACTTTGCCTTTCTCGGTCGTCAGCGTCGCTTGCGGATTGGCGACCAATGGTTTCGCGTCGATTTGTTGTTTTTTCACCGCCGCCTGCGCTGTCTAGTTATTATCGACTTGAAGCTGGGAGAGTTTACCCATGCCGATGTCGGTCAAATGCACCTGTATCTGAACTACGCGCGAGAACACTGGACGTATCCCGACGAAAATCCCCCCGTCGGGCTGATTCTGTGCAACAGAAAAGACGAGGCTGTAGCCCACTACGCTCTCGAAGGCTTGCCCAATAAGGTGATGGCTGCCGAATACCAGATGGCGTTGCCCGATGAAAAGTTGTTGGCAGATGAATTAGAGCGGACGCGCCAAAGAATTGAAAATCGCCTCAAAGAATGAGTGTAACCTACTGGTCTATCAAGCTAAATTTTGGTCTGTTCGGGAGATATTATTATTAATACAAAAAGAGCGAGAGGGATGCACTTTTCTACGACGTTTTTTCGGAAAATAGGCGATCGCACATTTCCAGCAACTCTTCTTCCGATAGCTCGAGAGAACGAGCGAGTTCGGCAATCTCTTCTGAAGAGGGTTGTTTTCCTCGAACTAACGCCTTAATAACTTCGGCAGCTACATCAACTACATCAACTTCAATATGTTGCTTCAAGAGTTGATACAGCAGCGGTTCGTGATTGATTGCATGAAGGATGGATGCGAGCTTGAGATTATCCACGCAGATGGTATTCTGAGAGCGAACCCGATCTCCTTCATCGGAAGTGTTCAACCGCTCCTGCTTGGCACCATCGAGTTTGACTTCCCAAACAGAAGCCCCATAAACAGAGCATCGTTTGAGAATCGCGCCTTCTAGGTTGGTATTATCGAGTATTGCCCATCTGAGATCTGCCCCGTTCAGGTTGGCTTGGCTCGAGTTGGTTTTTTTGAGATTGGCCCTCTGAAGGCTAGTCCACTCGAGGTTGGCCCCCTGAAGGTTGGCTCCCTGAAGGTCGGCAGACACTAAGTAGGCGTTACTCAGGTTGGCATTCTTGAGTTTGGCACTCCTCAAATCGGCACGGCTGAGGTTCGCACTTTCAAGCTGGGCATTCTCCAGATTGCATCCGATCAGGTCAGCACCTATCAAATTCGCACATTCAAGTTTCGCCTCTCTGAGATCGGCACTACTGAGGTCTACTCCTTCAAGGTCTATATTGCCAAGACTGCTAATGTCTACGCCATATAGTTCCGGGCGAACATCGGGGTTATTCTCCCGCCACCGATTCCAAGCCTTCGTTCCTTTCTTTAGTAAAGCTAGGTGTTTGGAGTTGATTGCCGACTTGTCTTCATCAACCTTCATCAATCGCTCGTTGATGAAGCGAGCCACTTCCTTGAATTGCCAGAGGGGCAAGCTATGAATTTTCTCGATGAGCTTCTCGGTTGGTGAAGATTTGTGCCGCACTCCAGTTCCAATGTATATATAAAACTCTTCCACATCCATCTGAAGTAGCGCAGCTAGCTGTTGCCAATACTTGCGATCGGGTTCATTCTCTCCCCGCTCCCACTGTCCGACTGATTGAGCGCGAATCGGTGGCTCCAGCAACTCACCGAGTTCCTTTTGGGTTATCCCTATCTCGTCTCGGATCTCTTTAATGAGTTTTGGAAATAAGTTCTCTTTCGCTGAAGATTCCATCTCGCCACCTTCTAAATATCTCGCTCATTCTTTAATTTTTTTGTACTAGCTTCAGGGAGTAGACGTTTCGGTCGCGGCTACTTGTGCTAGAACGTGAAAGCTGCCAATAAGTCCGCAACGCTTACACCAGATAGATAATAAATGAGTTAGACAGCATTTGGAACAGCTTTTCGCTGTCTGTTAAAAAGAAGAGCCTTGTATCCCTCATAGGTGTACAATTGCATATATCGCTCGCGAGGTTTGTCCAATGCCCAACAGGAGGTGCAACCAAAAAACAGCTTAGAACTGAGAACTTCTAAGCTGCCTTCTGGCGATTTTTAACATCGCTAGTTTTTACAACTAAATAAAAGGAACGGGTAGGATTACCACCCCTCATGACGTACCGAGCCTAGGAAACTTGTTGTTACGCCATGAGACCAAAACATCGGACTATGGATGTCCAAATTATCTCAACAGCCTTGAAAGACACATCGATAGGCTCATTGAGAGAGACATCGAGAGACATCAAGAGACTTGTCAAGAGACATCAAGAGACTCATTGAGAGACACCTCGATAGACCCTCGGGGTTGAGACAAGTTTTACTATTCTATCTCGAACATCCACATTTTCACAAGATCTGGTGTCTCTCTCGTTCCGCTGCTTATTCCCTACAACCAGCACGAGAGGTATCATCCATGTCGTCCAAACCGAAAAAATCCCCCCTTCTCCCCGCAGACCCCATCGGCGCGAAATTCTGCCAATACTTCCCGCACCCCTGGAACTTCATCTACGCCCCCGTTCCCCAGCACGGTAAACCCTGCTGGCTCACCGAAACCCGCTACCCCCTCCAACCGCGCAACCTCTGGCAGCAATACAACGACCCCGAACGCCTCGTCGGACTGCGCTTCGGCCCCACCACCCGCTACGGCCTCCTCGACATCGACCAAGGCAGCCCCAACCATCCCAAACGCTGTCCCGGAAACTACCAAAAAATCCTGCACATCCTCGAAGACATCGGCATCGTCCGCACCCTCACCGTCCAATCCAGCCCCTCCGGAGGCCTGCACGTCTACTTCTTCCTCCCCGAAGCAGTCCCCAGCTTCGCCCTCGCCTGCGCCCTCCAGCAAAGACTTTCCGACGAAGGCTACTGGGTCGAAGACGGCCGCTTAGAAATCTTTCCCAACGTCAAAAGCTACACCCCAGGTCAGCCCAGCAACTACAAAGCCCACCGGCTGCCCCTGCAAAGCGGCTCGGTTCTCCTCGACGACGACTTAGGCCCCCTCCCAGGCGACATCAAAACCCTGCTCCATCTCGCCGACACCCAAAGCACCTGCCAAGACATCGAGCGCCTCCAGCAGGTCATGACCGCCGCCCTCGAAGCACACAAAAAAAGTAAATACCACCCAGAGCAATCCAACCGCGCCCAACAATGGTGCAAAGACCTGGAAGAACAAATGAACCAAGGCTGGACCGATAGCGGCCAGACCAACCAACTGCTCAAAACCATCGGCATCTTCGGGCGCGTCTTCCAAGGCATAACCCGCCTCCAAGACCTCGGCCAATACATTCAAAAACAAGCCCAAAAACTCCCCGGCTTCAAACAACACTGTCACCATATTAAAGACCTGCCCAACCGGGCCCGCGACTGGGCCAACAGCATCTTCGGCTATTACAGCCCCTACTGCTCCCATCCCGCGCGAGGCGGCACATACAAACAAACCCTGGACAACCCCCAGCCCAACAGCAACCAGCGCCGCCAGCAGGAAGCACGCGATCGCATCATGGAAGCCCTGCGCCAACTCGAAAAGCAAAACGCCCTCCCCCAGACCGCAAGCGAACGCGCCTTAGCCCTCCAGCAAACCGCAAAAACCCAGTTCGAGATCGGCATCAGCAAACAAACCCTCTACAAAAAAGAAAACCTCCCCCTGTGGCATCCAGACCACCAGCCCCCCCAGCCGAGCAAGCCCGAACAACCCCAGAACTGCGCCACTTCCACCCAATCGCCTCCCAGCCCCGAAACCCCAGCCGAAACGCCAGAAGCCGCACCAGAACCAGAAAGTTCAGACCCAACTCCCTATGAAGGTTTTATGTTTCCATCAGGCGCTCCCGCCCCTCAAAAGGCGGGGGGCGCGATGAGTTTTAATCCGGAAAAAGAAGCTCCCTCGCCAGCAACGTCCCGGGGGCGGTTCTCCAAAACTTCTGAAACTCCCGATTCCTCCGGCTGCTTCGACATCAATTGCGAAGAATGGCGGCTGCTCAAACTCACACTCAAACTCGCCAACCAGGTGCAGCGCCAAATTGCTTGTGGCGGCGACTTTTATCCCGGCAAGAACGCTACGTCCCAAGAGCGCCAGCACCAGCAGAAGCTTGCCAAAATGTTCCTTTACTGGGAATCCGGCGAATCGGCCCTGGTTGCCCAAGTCCGGCAGTGGCTGCAAACCTCCCCCGATCTCACCCCGCAAGAGTGGGATTTGTTCTTCTGAGGCCAGCAAGTCTGCATGAATATAGGGTTCGTGTCACCAGACGCAACTTAGCTGTTCATGACAAATCTTTTCTCAAGAGAAAGTTGCTGCTTGGCTCTCTTCGTCAGGTGTTACATTTATACGTCCTGTCGCCCACTTTCTTTAGCGTCTTAATGTCTTGACTCAATTACGTCTTGACTCAAAGACATATGAACCCTTAAAAAAGTCAAGGTGTAGAGGCGGCAGGTGTAGAGGAAAACCGTCATAGGCGCGAGTGGGAAAATCGTTATACAGTCTACAAATGGCAAGCGAACTCAAAACATAATCGGGAATGATGCCTTTATTAACCGTCGATCTTCTCTGTCAAGAAGCTCAACTTTTCGCTCGAGTCGAGTCCAGCCATCGCGAACCGTTCCTTTATGGCATTACTGACGGGAAAGCCGTGGGAACCTACGTCGAGCATAAGTTTCAAGCGTATTTGCGAACCCGCTACACTTTTGAGAGCGGGAATTCTGCGAAGGGCATTGATTTTCCAGGGTTGAATGTCGATTTGAAAGTGACAAGCAACCGGCAGCCTCAATCGTCTTCTCCCTTTAAATCGGCACGACAGAAAGTTTACGGTCTGGGATACTCCTTATTAATCTTTGTCTACGACAAAACCGACGATTCCCTAACGAATACGAGCAAACTCGACATTCTGCGCGTCATCTTCGTAACCGCAGAACGAACGGCAGACTATCAGACAACGCAAGGAATCCGGCGACTCTTGGAGAACGATGCTAACATAGATGACCTGCTGGCATTTTTTGAAGAGCGGATGCTTTTTCTTGATGATATTCAAGCCGAACAACTTGCCGAAGAAATTTTGGTCAATCCACCAGAGAGCGGCTATTTAACAATTTCCAATGCCTTGCAGTGGAGACTTCAGTATCGCCGCATCATTGCTGAAGCGGGTAACGTATCGGGAATCATTCGGGTGCTTTAAAATGCGTCAGGAGCGGAAAAAGAAAATTGAATATGGCGATTTCCAAACACCGACCGACCTGACTGATAAAATCTGTAGGCTTCTTCGTCAGAGCGGAATTGAGCCTCGCTCTATCATCGAGCCAACCTGCGGGGAAGGCAATTTCCTACTTTCGGCGATGGAGTGTTTTCCCCATGTTGAAAGGGGGATTGGTTTGGAACTCAATGCTGAATACATCGAGCGAACGAACGACAAACTCTACGGCAAACCCTATGCAGACCGCATCAACGTCATTCATGGGGATTTTTTTAAGCTCGATTGGAAGAGCATTACTTGCGAGCTACCTGAACCAATACTCGTTATCGGCAATCCGCCTTGGGTCACAAATTCAACCCTTGGCATTTTGGGCAGTCAGAATCTTCCCCAAAAGACCAATTTTCAGAAGCTTAACGGTCTTGATGCGCTGACGGGAAAAAGCAACTTCGATATTTCGGAATGGATGGCGCTCCGAATCCTAGATTGGTTTGCGATCGCGTCGGGTTGTGTTGCTCTGTTGTGCAAAACGGCGGTAGCGCGCAAGGTTCTTCAGTATGCTTGCCAAAAGAGTTTGCCCGTCGTGCGATCGCGTCTATACCCGATTGATGCTCGGGAGTATTTTGAGGCTTCGGTGGATGCGGGGCTGTTGGTGTGCGAGTTGGGGGAAGGTCAAAGGAACTACGATTGCTCGGTCTACGAAGGGCTTGATAACTCGGTCTGTCTCTCGACCTTCGGCACTCGAGAAGGGCAATCGATCGCGAATCTAGACCTTTTCAAGCGGTGGCAGCATCTCGAAGGAGGAAAGCATTATCAATGGCGATCGGGTATCAAACACGATTGTTCCAAGGTGATGGAACTGCACGGTCAATTTCCACATCTCACCAATGGCTTGGGAGAAACCGTTGAAATTGAAAGTCTTCACGTTTTCCCCCTCCTCAAAAGTTCCGATCTAGCGAACGCCCGTCGCCAATTTCGCCCTCGTTCTGTCATTGTGACCCAAAGCCGAGTTGGGAAGGACACGCAACCGATTCGGGAGGAAGCTCCGAAAACCTGGGCTTACCTGATGCAACACCAGACGCTGTTTGAGAAGCGGAAAAGCTCGATTTACAAGGGAAAGCCTTGCTTTTCAATCTTTGGTGTAGGAGATTATGCTTTTGCTCCTTGGAAAGTTGCCATTTCGGGTCTCTACAAACAATTGTTGTTCCGCGCGATCGCGCCTAGAGAGGGAAAGCCCGTGATGCTGGACGATACGTGCTATTTTATTCCCTGTAACAGCGAAGGGGAAGCCCGTTTTCTCAGCTTTTTGCTCAATTCACAGACTGCCCAGCAGTTTTTCGGAGCTTTCATTTTTTGGGATGCCAAGCGACCGATTACTGCATCCCTTCTCAATCGTCTCGATTTGTTCAAACTTGCCTCGGAGTTGGGGAGAGGCGAAGCGTTTGGATATTATGAAGCGTTTGGATATTATCGGGACAGCGAGACTGATTTTTCTTTTGCGAGCTACAACGAGAATCGGGTTTCTAACTTTTCCTTCATTGTCTGAGCGCGGCGCAGATCGGCGGCTTCTTTGCGCTGCTTTAACCGCTCTCGCGCGATCGCGTTGACTTCTCCCATCGCTTCTGGATGTTCGACCAGATAAAGGTAGGCGGCTTCAAACCACACCTCTTTAGTCAGCTTTTCGTCGGCGCAGAGGTGGCGCATCGCGGTATCGATAGATTCCTCAATGCGAGTAGTTGAGCGGACGACTTTGGGTATTTCTATATTTATATCTTGCAGTCTGTTTGTATTTACGTCTTGGGGTCTATCTACGTTTATGTCTTGTTGCCTATTTGTCTTGATGTCTTGACTCAAAGATGTCTTTACGTCTTGACTTACTGACTCATTGACAATATCGGCTCGTGGGGGAACCGCAGGGCGCGATCGCTTGTTCATGATTCGGTCGAGGGCGTTAGGTTTGTCAGTCATCATCGGGTATGTTAAGTGAATGCACCATCCAGAAAGGACGGTGAGAATGCCAAGTCGCTTTGCTTCAATTCGGAGTTGATAACTCGGTAAGGATGTCAAAGTCGCTCGATTACCCGTTTAAAGGGAAGTTCTAAATTGGGATAACCAAAATCGCTCAACAAAATTCCTTCATCGAGAGCTTGCTTGTATCGCTCGCTCTCCAAAATTGAGGGAAACACCTCCGTCTGGCTTTCAGCAGCGATTTCCTTAATAGCCTTGATAGCAGCAGCACTCTTAGTCGATTGAGAGTTACCGAACCAGCGATCTCGAAACGGAACGATCCCAAGCACTCGACCCGCAAAGGCTCCAAGAGCGTCTAAATGACTCGCCAGTTCCAAGGTTCGCACCAGAGAATTGACTCCTTTGGTCAAAGCCTCAGCGGGAATGAGGAGCCAATCTGCTGCACCGACAGCGGACATCACAATTTGAGAGCGCGTCGGCGGCGCGTCGATAATGCAGTAGTCAAAGTGCTGTGCCACCTGCTGGAGTCGATTGCGGAGAACGACAGCCCCCATTCCGCTGGCGGCTAAGTAATCCTGAGCTTTCGTCAGACCGTCATCAGCAGGAACCAAGAAGAGATTCGAGACAGAGAGCTTGTAAATACTATCGAGAGGTTCGACCGTTCCGGTAATCATCTCCAGAAGCGTGGGAGCGTTCGCTTCTACCTCGTGACCTAAGAAGAAAGTGAGGTTAGCTTGAGGGTCGGCATCGACAACTAGCACTTTACTCGAAGCGGAGAGTAGACGGCTCAAAAAAAATGCAGTGGTGGTTTTTCCCTGACCGCCGGACAGGGAAGCAATAGTCATGGTTCGCATAGCACTTGTTGGCAACAAGACTTTTATATATCTTTGCGTCAAGACATCTTTATGTCAAGACATAAAGATGAGTCGAACTCGGTGTAAGAAGTGCAATATAGCTCCAAAAGAGGGTAAAGGGACTAAATATAGGGTTCGTGTCACCAGAGGCAACTGAGTAAATTCTGCGGCTTGAGGGCTTCCTAGCCCTTAGATTTCCTGAAAGTGCTTATACGCCTAGGTTTTATGCAGATTCGGACGAAATTGTTGCATTGCTCGTCACATCCTAGGGAAAGCAATATTTATACATTTGTGCGTTATGGGAACAACAGGGGGAACACTAAGTTGGCGATACCGAGCTAGCAAGGCTATTGACTCAAACCACTAAATAGCTCTGTGCTAGTTATCCCTAACAAATTAATGGAAGCAGAGCGTCAATGATTCTGCTGTAAACCTCAGAGAGTACAGAACTAAACAGGAAAAATCTCAATGGTGAGTTACACGGATTGGAACCAGGCATTAGCAGATTACTTTGTCAGGGGCGTGGCGCGTGGGACTTATGTCTATCTAAGCGTTGACGAGGATGTCCTAGAGCGTATTGGGAACAATTTTGATAATTCTCCAATAGACGGAAAATGGAGCCATGATTTTCGCCGTGCCGTTAGGGATAAAGTAATTTTTGAAGGTCAAGTTAACTTAAAAAGCGTACAAGGGCATACACCTCAAGGTTTGCCTCAAGGAATTGCTTTTTTAGGTGCTACAGTTCTCGCAGCTTATCGAATGGCGGAAGAGGAAAAAATCGACCAAAACAATTATTTCCGTAGATTGCAAGAAGTCTTATTTATCTCGCCGGTACAGTCATGCCGCCCGCGAGGAATGAAACCTGGAGACGAAGAACCTCTGTGGCAGGAATGGAAGCGTTGGTTGATGGAGCAAGGTTTCCTAACCTCAGCCCAACAGGGTGAAGGCCCAACAAAATATATTAGTTACCCAATTTCTCAGTCGCTTTTGCGTCGCAGCGATAAGGAACGACTGTGCCAACTTTTTAAAGAAAAGCAGTGGCATATTCCTCTGGATGCTCAAATCCTTATAACTCGTATTCGTCAGGAAGCGTCTCGATTAACCAGGCACTTAAAAGACTTACTAGCGGGCGCGCGCTCCGCACAACGTTACGAAGCGATCGCGGAATCCATTCACGAACTGTACGAACAGTGGCGAGATAATGGATTCGCTGAAGGAAAGAAAGCTTCATCTATTTCAACTCGCAACCTCTTTGCCGGTTTATATCGTGCCGAAGAGCCATTTTTAGGAGAGGTGGAATATTACCTTTACCCAAAACAGCCGCGAGGATTGCGATTAGAACAAGTGGAAGTTTGGGCAAAAGATAATCTTTTAACCTTGCGAGAAGAACGACCAGGATGGTATCTACCTGAAATAGCAGTGGGTGAAGCTGAATTAGAAAGTGGTGTTACATATCCCATTCCCTCCCCCGATCTTTTTAGCTTCCTAATCCTACCCCAGCGAGACTTTTGGGTTTTAACTCCCGACCCCGAAAACCCCGATTCGGGAATTTATGCTTCTTGGGGAAGACCCACTTTAGGCGATCGCTTTATTCTCTTGTGCAAAGCCGAACTTTTGCCCCAACTCGAACTATTGCGAACGGAAGGATTGCTTCAGTGGAATGGCGAGCCGGACAATCCATTCGGCAATTCAGATTGGATTGAAATTAATCAGTGCATGGTTATTTCAAAAGCTTGGTCGGGAGTTTTTATTCAGAATCAGGAACTTTATGAAGCTCTGAAACCGGCTGCATCCTTATCGATTAGTCTTTCAGGAGGTTTACGCGAACCCAATCGAGGAGCATGGTTGGCGGAATACGGGCCAAAAGTAACGGTTTTTGGATTCTATCCCAATGCGAAATTAAAAGTGACTCGATTATCTGACGGACATCCTTTAGTCAGCAAATCTATAAACACTAATGTTTCTCTTACGATTGAATTTATCGAAACGGGAGATTACTTAATTGAAGCATCTTGCTCTGGCGAATCCACAGAACTACTAGCTAAAATAATTAATTGTAATCAACTTTCTTTAAACCCTCCTCAAGAGCGAGAATATTCAGTGTTCGATTCGTTTCGCATTTGCGGCAGTATAATTAAAATTTCTGCACCTCATTGATTCAGGGAGCAATTATTATGTCATCCTGGTATAAGGGTTTCCGATGCAAAGGCAATCCGCAGAAAATTGTCAAATTCATTGCAGACAAAGTTCATCAGCACGACCTCACCGAATTTGTGCCAGTCATACGAGCGGAAAAGTTGCAGAGAAAAAAGACAAGTAGGGGGACAAAAGAATTTTACCTTTTCATTGCTATAGAAAGTGACGATATGGGTCAAATTCCGCTCTCCGTTCAATCGAATTTATTAGAGCCATTTAAAAAACATACAAGTTTTGTTGATAAAGAGGAACGAAGAGCTTTTAAATACGAACAAATAAAATCAATGGCAAAACTTGGTGTTGATATTTATGATTTCACTTATAAAATCCCATATCATCCCGAAGAAATACTATCCAACGATAACCCCTTTGACTGTACGGCGGCGCTTCTTACTGAGAAATATAATTCAGAGCTAGCTGCTCTTTCCGAGAACTACGATCGCCTTTTATACTGGTTATCAGCTTCTGGAAGCGGAACTTTGGAGTCCTTTAAGAAAGCTTGTCAGACCCTAGAACTGAGCGAGCCAAGGCGCATTCTTCGTCGGCTAAAGTTATTGGGGCATATCGAATCATCTAGCAATGGTTCGCGCTGGTCGAGTACGCCAGCAGCTTTAGTTCGAGTGAATTCAGCGCCAGATACTCTTGATTTTTTGCTTTGCGGTCAACGCAGTCAGGAATTGTTGCACAAATTAGAACACGAAAGCAAAGTTGTTTACCTTAACCAAGCTCAAGGAGATGCCCCGCTTTGCGTTCGCCTTCAGCTAGATAGCTTAGAAGAATTTCCTCCTCTAATTACTTCGATTAAGAATCAATTAAATATCCCTATCATTGATGCGGGCGAGTCTTCCTTAAAACTCGCTGAAATCTTGCCCGATCTCATCGCTTGGAAACAAGGACTCAGATGCTTACCTGGAATTGTACCGAGTCTTTACGAATGGAAGCGCTTTGAGGGTCGCGAGTTTGTTGAATCTAGTTTCCCTCAGCAAACAGGGATGTATGAGATGTGGGACTTTAAAAAAGACGCACGCCCCGTCCAAATACTTTTCTACGATTCAGAAACCGATACTTGGCGACAAGGAGATTGGTACGGTCTCCGATTTCTGGCGTTACATTACAATAATTGCCCCTGCATTGCCCGTTATGATGCTACTAACGCGCGTTTGGCAGTTCCCTACTCTCAACGATGGCCAGAACTCTACGAGCGAGCATTGGTGCTGGCATCCGGACTCCTTCCCAGCTATCAAAAAACAGAGCAAAATTTGTGGCTGATTTATGAGAATGTCGGGCAAAATTTAGCCCATCAACTGACCCAAAAACTTTATGTAACCTGCGAAGGGGGAACGACAGAATGCACGATCTAATGGGGGCTTATCAACGACTCGATCGCCTTTATCGGTTGTATATCAAGAGTGCGTTTCCTTTGCGATCGCGCGTCCTCAGTCAAGAGCGCGATAACATTCTGAATCGTCGGGGCGTACTGAGCCAGCCCCCGTTGGTTGAAACCGTTCCGATTTACCCTTCCTCGGGGCTGAATCTCGCTGCTGCCGCACGGCGCTTGTCTTCAGAAGTTGCTGAATATGGAGACTTAGCAGAGTTAGCGAGAAATCTTTTTCCTCCGAACATCGAACTTTATCAGCATCAGTGGCAGAGCCTCGAGCGAGCTATCCTCGAGCATCAAGATATTGTTGTGACAACGGGGACGGGTTCTGGAAAAACGGAATGCTTTCTGCTGCCGCTTTTGGCGCAACTGGTGAGAGAATCGGCAACCTGGGAGGCAGTCGGAAGCTCGGACTCAACGGGGAATTGGTGGGATTGCGAGCAACCCGATCGCCGCATTCCCCAATGCTCGCATACGCGCCGCCCTCACGCCCTTAGAGCCGTTATTCTTTATCCACTCAACGCCCTTGTTGAAGATCAACTGCGAAGACTGAGAACCGTCCTTGACGACGATTCAGTTCATCAATGGCTGGATCGAAACCGAGGCGGAAACCGGATTACCTTTGGACGCTATACGGGGCTGACTCCGGTTTCGGGAATTGAAACCGATTCGAGTCGGGAACGGTTGCGTAAAATTCTGCAACAGATGCAGGAACAGCGCCAAGATGTGCTGAGCATACTGCAAAACGATCCAGAGCGCGATCGCGAACTGCAATACTACTTCCCCAGGCTAGATGGCGGCGAAATGCGATCGCGCTGGGATATGCAAGAAACGCCCCCGGATATCCTGATTACCAACTACTCCATGCTAAACATCATGATGATGCGGAGCATTGAAGACAATATTTTTGAACAAACCAAAGCGTGGTTGGCAGAACCGGGACATCCAGAACGAGAATTTTTCCTGATTATTGACGAACTTCATGCCTATCGCGGTACGCCGGGAACTGAAGTCGCTTATATTCTGCGCTTGCTCCTCCATCGCCTCGGTTTAACCCCCGACTCGCCCAAGCTACAAATCCTGACGACGACAGCCAGTTTAGAAGATAACCCAGAAGGGAGAAGATTCCTGCGAGAGTTTTTTGGCAGAGATCGATTTGAATTTATTAGCGGGCAACAAATAGAGCCTGTAGCCGGTGCGCGGACATTTCTTTTACCCTATCGCCGCGCCTTTGAAGAATTTGCCCAAAGCGTCCAACCCGAGCCGCTAGCGGGTTCGCCCGATATAGAGAATTGTGACGCTCAGATGAGCCAGCTAGCAACTCAGTTAGGGCAACCTCAGCAGGGAGGAATGAGTCCCAAGCAACGATTGGGAGAAGCCCTAGCCAGCATTCAAGCACCGGATGCGTTACGCGATGCTTGTAGAGCAGTCAATGAGACAGTTCGACCGACCCAAATTCAGCAATTAGACGGGCAGTTATTTCCGGGGGCTGGCTCCCTGGAACAGGCGATCGCTTCCAACGCGATGAGAGGCTTGCTGCTAGCTTTGGGAATGTCTCAACGGACAACGGGGCGTTCTCCTCAACCCGTGCGAGGACACTTATTCTTCCACAACTTACAAAATCTTTGGGCCTGCTGCAATCCCGAATGCACCCATTTAACCGATGAGGCGCTTCAAGCTCGTCGCGATGCGCCGCTCGCCCAAAAACCCACCGTTGGAGCCATCCACGATACCCATCGAATCTCCTGTAGCTGCGGTTCTCGCGTTCTCGATTTAATTGTCTGTGAAGTCTGCGGCGATGCCTTCTTAGGAGGTTACAAGCGGCAAGTTGAAACGCCGAAGGGGGAAACATTGTTAATTCTCACAGCAGACCAACCCGATCTCGAAAGTATGCCAGATCGCGCCAACCTCGGACAGCGATACGAAGAATACGCCCTATTCTGGCCCCTGCCTCACGATGAAACTTTAGCCCCCCAAGACCTAGAGTGGACGGCAGACAAAATAAAACGCAAATGGGTTAAAGCCAAACTCGATCGCGCTACGGGTTTGCTGAAGTTCGATAAAACCCCTCGAAAAGCCAATGAAATCCCCGGTTGGCTTTACCAAGTTTTGGGGGCAAAAGCAGCGTACCAATCCCCCATGCCGAGCAAATGTCCTCGCTGCGATGCCGACTACGGCCGCCGCAAAACCTTCAAAACGCCCCTAAGAAGCCATCGGACGGGATTCCAAAAAGCCTGCCAGGTTTTAGCCAGTGCGACGTTGCGAGAAATGGGTGGCAGCGGTGCGGGGGCTTCATCTCGAAAACTGGTCATTTTCGCCGACAGTCGCCAGGATGCAGCGAAACTCGCCGCTGGAATGGAGCGAGATCATTACCGCGATATGACTCGTCTGGCGATGATTCAAGCTTTTCGGCAGTATTGGAGCGATCTAGAGGGATATCTACGGCAAATGTTTCTCTTCAATCCCTCTAGCCCTAACTTGTCAACATTACAACGGCTGAATCAGCGCTTATATACTGAAGTTACAAAACCTCTTCAGCCAGAGGATGTGTTGGCTCGAATGAGATTTGCAGCAACTAATGCTCAACTTAATAGTGAAGCAATGGCATGGTGCATGGGAATGCCACACAATGATCGACAGGCGCGACGAGCTTGGGAAGAGTTGTTGGCTATGTATCCAGAACGGGTTCCTTTAGCCAATTTGCAAGGCACCATTAGGGATAAGCTCTTGGAAACGGGAATTGCTCCAGGTGGTTCTGAGTTCACGGCTAAGAGATATAGATCCTCTGAAGGGGATTGGGATTTTTGGTTTAACTG
Organism: Oscillatoria sp. FACHB-1406; assembly: GCF_014698145.1. Taxonomy (NCBI): domain Bacteria; kingdom Bacillati; phylum Cyanobacteriota; class Cyanophyceae; order Oscillatoriales; family Oscillatoriaceae; genus Oscillatoria; species Oscillatoria sp. FACHB-1406. Next base: position 54,196 of record NZ_JACJSM010000028.1, read on the forward strand.
CTATGACTGGGAGAATCCTGTACCAGTCCCACTAATTAACGCTAGCCAAGACCAACTGAACCACATCACCCGCATGAACAACCTTCTTGTAGAAGAGTCGATCTATGCACTGTTTCCCCATATGGCTAGGACTTTTGAAGCTCTTGGACAAGGTTGGGCGAGCTATCGACCTTATAACAATCCTTCACCTATTCTGATCGGCATTACTGAAGCTGTGATTCGCCAACTCGGTGTTAGAGGTTTGCATAACCGCCACGTACCTCGTAAAAGTAAGCAGACTTCCCGTAAACAACCTCCACGTAGAAAGTTTACCGCAGGAGACGATGATAGCTTGCGTCGTTACATCCTCAACTATATTAAAAGCGTCAGGAACCTTGGAGTAACAGACCTTGATGTACAACGACAACTCTTGCAATCAGGTGCAGGAATAGCATCTGCCAATGGAATCGTTTTAGCTCCTGACCAGTTAACTCTTGTACCTCCACCTCAAATTAATGAGGGTGAGGGATTAAGAGGCTACCGTTGTCCGCAGTGCAATGCTTTCTTTCTGCACGATGTTCGCAACTGTCCGGAGTGTAACAGCAAGTACAAGGAAGGCGAGCGGGCTATTACTGTCGTTCCAGATCGAATTACGACCGATTTTGACTACTATACGGAACTAACAGACCGCGCTGATGCCGCCTGTTTCCGGATGAACTGTGAAGAATTAACAGGTCAAACGAATAGCGAAGAGCGTCCGAAGCGGCAGCGTTGGTTCCAAGAAGTGTTTATTTCCGACGAATTACCCAAGCGAAAAGTCTACGGTGTTGACCTCTTGAGCGTTACCACTACAATGGAGGCGGGGGTTGATATTGGCGCGCTCAATGCCGTGATGATGGCGAATATGCCGCCGCGACGGTTTAACTATCAGCAGCGAGTCGGACGAGCGGGGAGACGAGCGAGTGGGGTTTCCCTCGCGATTACCTTCTGTCGGGGCAGGAGTCACGACGATTTTTATTACCAGCGCCCGGAAAGCATGACGGGAGATTCGCCGCCACCGCCTTACGTGGATTTGCGCCGAGAAGCCATTTTTAAGCGGGTTTTGATTAAGGAAGTGCTGCGCCAAGCTTTTGCCGGGGCGACGAGTTTGGCCGAAGAAAGCAAGGGCGATAATGTCCACGGGGAATTTGGCACGATTGACCAGTGGCAGGATTACGAAGCCGATCTTGCCGAATGGTTGAATAATCCGACCAACGAACCCGAGATTCGCTCGATTATGCAAGCTCTGAGTTTGGAAACTCCTTGGGCGGGGAATGAAGCGTTTGAGGATGAAATGCTGGGGTATTTGCGCGATCGCCTGATTCCGGAAATTCGGCAAATTATCGATGACGAATCCTATATCCAGACTGCCTCGAGCGAGCGCTTGGCGAACGCAGGCTTATTGCCCATGTTTGGCTTCCCCACTCGCGTCCGAGCCTTGTATACTCGCTTTCCCTCACGTTCGTCTCCGTGGCCGCCTGCCGACGGAGTTATCGATCGCAACTTAGACATCGCCCTGAGTCAGTTTGCCCCCGGCTCTCAAACCGTCAAGGATAAAGCCGTTCACACCGCCGTGGGAGTTGTTTCGCTCAAACCCGGGGCGCGCTCCGAACCCGGACTCTATCCACCCCTCTGTGGGGGCAATCCCAACCCGATTGGATTGTGCGAACACTGTCAAGCCGTCGTCCCGCTGCCCTCTCTATCGGAGCCGTTACCGGGCGGCAGAGAGCCAGAGAAGCAAACTTGTCCGGTTTGCCGTTATTCTGAACCTTCCCTCAAATGCTTGGATGTACGCGAACCGAAGGGATTTTTTACCGATTTGGAACCCGAGGATTTTGATGGGCGATTTGAATGGCAACCGCGATCGACTCGTCCCTCTTTGAGCATTTCAACTGAAGAGGCGGATGCGTTGCAGGTGGGGAATTGTACGGTTGTGAATTTGAGCGATCGCATCCTCTCAGTCAACGATGATGGGGGTAAAGGTGGATTTGACTTTTACGCCGAAGTCAAAGTTTATGGCCAGCCGAAAGCCGGAGCCTACGCAGTAGCGCCTGAAGAAACGGGTGGAGCCGTCACGACATCGGGAAACTCTCATCGCATTGCCCTCGTTTCGCGGCGGAAGACCGATATTTTGCTCGTCAACATCGATCGCTGGCCTGCCGGAGTTTTTGCCGATCCCACCACAGTTGAAGGGCGAGCGGCTTGGTACTCCTTTGCCTTTTGGTTGCAGATTGCGGCGGGTTATCGTTTAGATGTCGATGCGTTGGAACTCCAGGCGGGGTTTCGTTCCCTTGGGGGCGAGGATAATCGGGTACTGGGTCAAGCTTTTTTGTGCGATCGCCTAGAAAATGGAGCCGGATACTGTCGATTGCTCGCCCAGCCCCAAGAATTTGCTGAATTAATGAGCTTGGCAGAACCCACCAATCAAAATAGCATCGCCTGGGAATGGATGCACTCCAAGCTCGATCCCCAAGATTCGCAACCTCACGGCAGCAAATGCGATACTTCCTGTAACTTGTGCCTGCGGGACTTCAGTAACTTGCCCTATCACGGTTTGCTCGATTGGCGCTTGGCGTTAGATATGGCGAGAATAGCGCTCTCGTCGGCAGCTACGGTAGATTTGCATTCGTCTTGGAATGGCACGAATAATCCTTGGGCTAATCTTTTAGAAGGCGATGAAACTGCCGTACATACTATCTTGACAAATTTGGGGTATCGTGCCTCCGAGCAATTTGGCAGTTTGCGGGGGTATATTCGCCGCAGTCGAAATCTGCAACGGGTTTTAATCGTGCGGCATCCGTTGTGGACTGACGAGCATCCCGAGTGGGAAGCGGCAGTAGCAGCGGCGGAAGGGAATTATGCGGGTTATGAGATGAAGTCTGCGAATCCGTTTAAAATTTTGCGACGACCCGCCGATTATGCGTAGCTCCGAACCTTCGGCGATTAGAACTTCTATCGATACTCACTCTGTCAAGGAATTACCATAGTGTAAGTTGCTGATAATTCGGATCTGGTATTTTTCTAAAAGAATCTGCTGGGAATTCAGCATAGGAATTTACCAGACTCATTAACCAAGGGAATACATTAGGTAAAACAGCCTCTAACATTCGATTTAAAATGCCTCTGTCAATCAGTTTCACAGTCATTCCAACCTCCTCCGCCCGATTAACTGCTTGATAAGCTTGATAGCTAAAACGATCGGCAGTAGACACTACAATTCCGTGACAAGCTCCTTCAAGTAGCATTGTGCCGAGAAGATTGCGAATAGTTTCTACTGGCTCTGTACTGTTAGCTTTTTCTCTCCTTTTGACTTGAATGAGCCACTGTTTTTGGTCAGCATCAACAAAGAAAACATCAACTCCACCATCATGAGGCTTCCCTACATGAATTACTTCTGCATGACTATGGTTAGCTTTAAAAATATCTGCTACGAGCGTCTCAAGTCTGTAAGGGTTCATAGTATGCCATCGAATAGGCTTTTGCCTGGCTTCATATTCGCCCAGTTGCCGCTCATACGCCTCTCGACGCGATCGCCGTGTAGCGCCTAGAAAAGTAGGGTGTGGAGCGCGAAGCGTAACGCACCATTATCCTGGGAATTCAGGAGAAGTGGTAAATTTGATAGAATGAATAAAGGCAAAAAAGAACGGGATTCATCGCGCTATGATTGCTCAAACAATGGTACAACCTTCCTCCTGGGTTGAGAGCGGTATTCAACTGCAAAAAGTACGGGATCTTCATCTCTTCAAATTTACTGACGAACTTCAAACTCATTTAGAGATTTTACTGGAGCGCCAAAAAGCCGATCTCTTGACTCCAATGGAAACAGCAGAGCTGGCTGGAATTGCCGAACTCGATCGCATTTTTACCTTAATCAATGCTCGTATCATTGCCGAATCGTGACAGTTAGCAGTGCCAGCAGACAACGAATTCGCCAGCGCGCTGCCTTTCTGTGCGAATACTGCCATTCTTCTGAAGAAGCGAGCGCATCACTTTTTACAATAGACCACTTAATTCCTCAGTCTTTAGGCGGCGCTGACACTGAAGATAATCTTGCCCTTGCTTGCCATCGCTGCAACAGTCGTCGCTATAACTTTATCGATGGCTTCGATTCAGAAACACAAACAATTTGTTCCCTCTTCAATCCCAGAGTTCAGAACTGGCGGGAGCATTTCATCTGGTCTGCCGACCGACAAAGAATTATCGGCATAACTCCTATTGGACGGGCTACAGTCGAACGTTTAGACCTCAACGACGAGCGCCACGATGAAGGTTCAATTCAACGGGCGCGCCGTCTTTGGATTCGAGGTGGTTGGCACCCACCTGCCGAAGACCCAATTTCAGATTCTTAAGGTGCTTCTTATCCCAGATTTAGGGTAAGGGATTTAGGGTGAGGGTAGCAAGAGTGACCTGCTCCCGGTCAATCTCGACGCTTAACCATAATATTTAAATGACCTTTACGATATAGGTCTTTGACCTTTTCCCAAATTTCATCGCTTCCCGACACTAGCTGACGAAGTTGGCTTATCGAAACACTACGCTCGGTAGAGACAAGCTTAGCCAATATCTCTTGCTCTTCGTCCGTAAGATTTTCATCTTTTCTCTCCTCAAGTTTGACAAACTCAGCTTGTAACTTTTGACTCTCCTCGGTAATCGCGCTTATTTGCTCGATCCGATCTTCTAAAGCTAACATATCCTCAATTAATAAGGGTAGCTCTTCTCTTGACTCCCTTAACTTAGTTCTAGCTTGACTGACTTTTGCTAATAGTTTTGTGACATCTCGATCGCGTTCTTGAGCTAGGAAAATTAAGTCTCGTTCTAACTTATCCCATTGAGATAAGAAGCGATCGCATCTCTGCTGCACTTTGTCTGAGAATACCTGTTTCAGCGTTTCATAAGACCCTTGGCGATTGTCATCATCAAATCGACAGAAAATAGAGAGAGAAGACCGATCGCTAGAAATCCGTTCTAGTATTGCCTCATATTGGTTGAGAAGGCAATTAAAAGCATCTCGACGCGATCGCCGTTCGCTCTTAATCTGTTCTTCAAGTTCGACTAAAGGGCGCTGCAACCGTTCGTACTCTCTAAAACCTTCTATTTTATGAGTAGCGAAATGAGTGACAACGCGATCCACAAAATCATCTTCATAGCGCGCCAGTCGTTCTAAATCCTGACTGAGAGATTGCCGCAAAGCAGCCGCACGCGGTAAAATGATTCGCCATTCCTCTAAACCTGCGACTAACTCCTTAAGTCTCTCATTCTCCTGTTCGTATTCTTGCAAAGATTGGGAACTCTTCTCAAACTGTTGCTGCAACTCGAAGAGGTCAAGTTCGTTCGTATTAATTATATCTACCCATTGGTTACAGGCTTTTTCTAACTGTTTAACTTTTCTTTCTAAAGTCAGACGATGCTCGTTAAGGCAGGGTTCTAGTTCGCTCTCGTCTTGCGGAAATTCTCTTTCTACTCGGGCAACAAGCAACTCTCTTGTTAACCGCTCTACTTGAAGTTTAAATTCAGCTAACTTTCGCCCTAAAGTCGAGCGTTTTTCACGGCAAAATTTCTCAATTCGTTCGCTAGCGCGTTGAATGATGCTCTGGGCTTCTTCAAGCAAAACATTAGAGCGATACTGTTGCTCGGATCGCAAAGCGGATCCCTGCGGGATCGCGTCTAAAACCGAATCGCCATTCTCCTCCAGTAGATTCAATTGTGCCGATTCAGAAGCAAACATTTGTTTGTCTTCAGTTCGACTAAGCTCACTGTCCTCTAAACTAGCAAGCGATTCTCTGACTTGCTGTAACTCTCGCTCAATTTCCCGTAACAACGGTTCGTTAAATGCTTCTAATAACTCCGAAATTTGACTGTGAAGCTGGTTTAATTTCTCTTTTAATTGTTCGGGTTCCAATTCTCCAATCGTTTGGCGAATTATTCCCTTAACTTGTTCGCAGTAACGGCGCTGCTTTAACCATTCAAGCGCTTCTTCAAACTCTTCATAGAGATAACCGATCTCTAAAACCGCTTCTCTTAATTCTTTAAGCGCTAAAGCCTTAACTTCCTGACTACCTACGGATGTCTCTACGGCTTGCAATTTTCCTTTTGTTTCGAGTTGCTCTTGAATAAACGCTTCGAGGGGATGTTGCGCGAAATCGATCGAGGAAAAGTCTTCTTTTTGACTTCCAATTTTATAACTTTTCACCAATTGATGCTGTTTTAAAGTCGATAAAAAGCTCGGCAAACTGGAAGCTCCGGCTTCAAAAATTTGCTCGAATTCTGGTTTAAGAACCTGGTAGGACTGATAGCCACGACGGGCAACTAGAGGAACTTTCTTAAGGACAATTTTATATTTAATTAAGGAGGGATGAAGATTGCTATAGAAAGATTGGTAGTTTGGAAAAAGTCGCTTATTGATTGTCGTGAAGATAGATTCTATTAGTTGAGCCTCCCCACCTTTAACATCTGTTATTCCTCGAACGCTCCAGTTTTCAGGCTGGATGGTTGGTAAAAGCAAGCGTAAGGCATATTGGTGGCATTGCTGGCGGTGATATTCCAATCTTGCTTTTTCGGCTCGATTGGTTTCTGAGTTATCGAGCAACCAATTTTGAATGTAGTCGGATAAGTTGAGGAGGGTACAAGCCGAACATTTTTCAGGAGGAATAGCTTTGCCCAGCAAGCCGAAGGTTAGGGGATATCGTCGCTCGAAACTGCGGCTGAGATGAAGCGAAAAGTCAACTTGATTGGTTCCAGCGATCGCGGTTAACTCCTGTTGCGGGACTTGCTCTTCTCCCGGAGCGTAATGTAAATGAAAACGCCAGTCTAAGTGAGTTTTTTCCGGTGGCACAAATCCCATTAATTTGGCGCGCTCGGTTCCGACGCAGAGCATTAAAGAACGGTTGGGATATTCTGCTTTATACCGTTCGGGAGCGCCGGTTAAAATGTTGTAAAATCCAGAGCGATCTTGTTTCCATTCCGAACGATAGCGCCAAGTCCAATTAGCTCTTTGCCCAGTTTTAGAACTTGAAAACAGGAGGGGAAGAATTTCAGTTCTGAAAACTTTGACAGCAACGCTCTCTTTCCGCTCGCTGCTCCACTCCTGGAACCATTGTTGGCGAAACCGATTGACAATTTGTTCGACAATCGAGGGCGTTGTCGGTTTGGCGATTGAGGCGAGGGCAAAGCTCCGCTCTGTCGGGCGAACAATATGAGAACCGTATAAATCTTCGTCTGCGGCTAATTGCTCGATACTTTCTAAGAGATTAAATTGGGCGGCGATGGTGTCTGAAACGCCGTTCGGAAAAATCGCTAAAAGTGCGATCGCGTCTTTCCCGTGAGGATGCTTCCAGAAGGCAGGAATCTGTTCTGAAGCCTCAATCGCTTTATTAATCCGCTGCTGCTGAGCGCCGTAAAATTGGACTCGCTCTGCTAGATAATCTTCAATTAAATCTAAGGGAGTATAAGAACGTCCTTGCTCGCTGGCAAAACGAACCGCGCGCTTGAAAATTTCGATAACCGTGCGAGGGCCATTGCTCAGATCTTTGCGATCGCATAACTGCCCCAAACTCTCCATTGTCGCCGGATGAAGCACCTTCTCGCCTTCTGATTCGGAGTCCAAAAACTGCGCGCGCAGGTACTCCCATAAATCGCTCGGAAACTCGCGCCAATCTGCATCCGCGAGTCGCAAGCAGACTTTCTGTTCCTTCATGCGATGAATGATGTCGCTCGCCTGCTCTGCAATTGCAGACTCGGTGGGAGAAGTCGGCATCCCGAAAATTAAGGCAACGGGGAGATTTCCCAACGCTCGCATCCCTTTGACTAAATCGCTCAAGAGTTGAATGCGGACGCTAGCCCCCTCTTCAGTTCGCAAAAACTCTTGACTTTCGTCAGCAAGTATGCACAAACCCTTAAAACCGGCTTCTCGAAGAATCGGTACGCTATCCCGCCAAAAATTTAAAACGCGATCGGTGTTAGCGACATCGCTCTTTAACTCGCGAACGATTTTGAGCGCTTTGGTTTCTGGAAGCTTGTATTTGCGGGCAAGTTCGGCGGCTTGCACTTGCCGAGACTGCAAGGCATAATCCCCATACAAGGCCTCGAGACGGGGCTGGAATTCGGGTTTAAGGCAAGCTTTCATCCAACCGTAGGTGGCTTCGATTAAGTCCCCCAATTCCCTGAACTTAAAGGGCGGTACGGCGAGCGTTCCCGCTTGCTGTAACGAGTGCCATAAATAAACGAGGGTGGCGGTTTTACCGTAGCCGTAGTCAGCACTCAGGTAGCCGTTGACGGGATGAAGAGCCTCGAGTTCGGCAAGCAAATGCTCTCGCAGAACTTCAACCCGTTCGAGAGGTCTGTAGGCGCGAACATAGGTCTGATAACGATCGCGCACGCCTTGAGGATCGCTCTCGATACGGGCGGGACTGACCGTATCGACGATGGCTTCAATCGCATCCAGTTGTTCTAATAGCCGTTTCATCTTAAACCTTTAAGTAAGCGCGAGTATTGACGGTCGAGCGAGCCGCGACCCCTGTTGCTCCGCCTGCGCGACCCTTGGGATGTGCCGAGCAATTGCATTGACAGTCGAGCAAGTCTAGCAAGTCTAGCAATGGCGGTTACTCTTCTTAGAGCAATTGCGTCCACTCGGGCGATTCGGTTAGCATAACCCATTGGCCGTAACCCCCTTCGTAACCCCAGTCAAACAAACCGCCGCGATCGTAATCATAGGTCTGCTTGGCATTCTCTAGGGTATTCTCTAATCCACTCGGGTCTAAAAGCAACATTTGACACAAACGCTCTTGAATATCTTCCCGCAAGAAGATTCTGACTCCATAGCTTCGTTGCTGGTATCGGTAAAGACTGTCTGCGGCTTTAATTACAATTGGAGCGGCGCAGAAATATCGCCGATTGAAGCGTTCTAGCTTTCCTTCGGATTCTAGAACATTGGGGGAGAGCGATCGCAACCAGTTGAGTCCGCCAGCTACGCTACTTTCGCTGAAAGCAATATCGCTGGCAGAGATTTCAAATTTATGGGAAGCGGTGTCTATTGTTTGCCCGACTAAAAACTTTTTTTCCGCAGATGAGAGAATAACTTCTTTCCGCAACCAGAGTTGCCGGACGAGGGTGGCGTAAGCCCAAGAAAATCGCTTATTGGGTTCCTCGAAGTGCAAAGAATAAAGGAGTAAATGGAGAAAATCTCCCAGCAGGGAGGGTTCTTGAAGCTGGATAGTTGCTGCAACTTTACCTAATGGCGTTAATTGAGGAGGAGTTTTTTTAGAAAGAATTAAAATACTCCGCAAAAATGGAAAAATAAGTTTTTGTAAAACGGGAACTCCCACTTGACAGATGCCCGCAAGTCTGTCAATGTCTGTTTCTCCCTCATTTAAAAAAGTTAGAATTGAAATAAACCTGTCTAAAGTTGTGTTTTGCTGGATATGTAAAGTTAATCTTTTTTCCATTGTTTCACGATTCTCTCTTTTTCTTCTTAGAGAGCTAGTCTACTAGCCGTTATTGATAAAATGATCTGAGTAGGGATTGCTTATTTTTAGACCTTTCTCTAGCCTAGAGCAAAGAACGGCAATGCCCACTTACTCCTGAAATTTTTCTGGAATACAAACACACAATTAGAGAGTTATGTCAAGTCCTTTCAATGAGAATGGCTTTCTAGAATTAGTTTGCTTAAGGACTACAAGCTCTTTAATTTTACTATAAAATATTAAAGCGAGCGCCCTTCAGACAGGAGCCGTCTTAATTCTCTAAGGTGTCAAGCCAAGCCACGAGGTTATGAGCAATTCTATAGTTTCTAACTTTCCTTATTTTGCTAATATCTTGACAAAAATAACAAGAATGATTTGTCCTTATTTTGAGGTTTTCTAAACCTAATTTTGTTGTTTCAATACCGCGCCGTTTAGTGATTTGGATTTGAGCCGTATTCGGGAAAAAGATGCTGCCAAAACCTCCTGCTTTCCACCATGTCGTGCTATCTAAAGTATGGGGGATGAGTTGACGATCTTGAAGACGCTTATAGCTTGATGGTCCTCCAATTCCGAAGCAATGAACTTTCATTCTCTGTTCGCGGGCAAGATTGAGGACAACAGCGAAGATTGCCAAGCTTGTTTGGGAGAGCATATTAATACTGTTGTTCGGGCCAGAAGTTCCCCAAGAGCCAAATCCAACGCGCGTTATGCCCATGCGGGCATAGGTTTCGAGACAACGGTCGATTTGCTCGGGCGTTCGTCCGTGGACGGGCGCGATCGCGCGTTCTTGGATGTAGGCAGGCATTCGCTCAAAAAATTTAGAGCAATGATAAAGCGTCTCTCGAACCTTATATTCCACGATCGCATCGGAATCGGTCGAGAGCGGAACTAAATCGGGCAGGATATATCCATCTGCCCATTGATTCTCGCCATAAAAACGGTCTAAGAAGACTAGCAAATCCTCATACTTTCGCTTCCCTTGCTGTACCTGATAAGCTCCGCAATCGAACCAGACTTGTTGGATGCGTCCTCGCTCTTTTTCCTGACGTAAATAAACATTCGTTGAAAGCGGACAAGCTAGGGGGGAAGTCAAGACTCGCTCAAAGGGATTGCGCGGATCGCCTCCTTCGTCCCAAAGGTCAAAAAGACGCTTAAGATCTGGCCCGCCAGCACTGAGGGCAGCAACAAATTGAGGATGGCTGGGGGAAATCTCCTTCAGCTTTTTTTCCCAAACCACGAGAGGACGATGTTTGCCCGGTTCGATGTTCGCCCGATGAAAGCCCAGTCGGGAGTAAAAACCGTTGGCTTCTAAATCCAGCGGACATTTAAGGCGCAGAAGCCGGATGCCGTATTGTTGGCTATGAGACTCCCATGCTTTAACTAGAGCGCGACCGACTCCTTGGCGGCGACACTCGCGAGCAACGCAGAGATGGTAGAGGGTAGAGATTTTGTCGCGCCGATGGTGAAAGTGCAGGAAGCCGTGGGGTAAGTTAAGAATTTCCCCAGAACCTACCGCCGATTCGAGAGTTGCTCGATTCACAAAGCCCAACTCTTGCCGATGTCGATCGGCAAGCGCCTTGATGCGAGGCAAATCTTGGCAAGTAGCGAAGACAGGCCTTGTCTCCCGACTTTCAATCGGCACGCCGACCTCCTCGTTCAACTAACCCTCCTTGTTCGATTAATACACACCTCCGAAAATTATCTTGAAACCCTTAATACGCCGTCCTAAAATCGGGGGTTCTGGAGGTTTTTAAGGGGAATCAGGTTGAAGATAACTTTCAAGCCCCTGTCAATCTAACACGCTGCGAAGGTTAGGCTCTACTCAAATCGGCGATCGATGATTCCTGCCACTTCGCTCTTGGGTCTGTCTAAGCTCGATTTATTGGTTCGGAAGACCGGGAGATGGGGACACGGGGATAAAGAACGATCTGCACATCTACACCTTCAATTTTGACCGAAAAAATGGGAGACAGAGCTACGTCCTTCGACAGGCTCAAGCTTCGCCGTGAATTTTGGGGAGGGCAAGCTACGTGGGTAGTCCCGATGAACCAAGAATCCCCTCGCCGACCGGCAGGGGAGTTGTCAAAGACTAGCAACCGTTCGCCCTCTGCAAAACGGAAACATAAGAAACATCGTAGAAACATATAAACATTTCATTGACACTTTCAGAAAATCAGTGTCAGAATCAGTCAAACCCCTCAGATGGGAGATTGACCGAAATGAAAGTCACCCGACATCGAGACAAAATCCTTGAGGTGCTGCGGGAATGGTTTCGCTTCCACCCCCAAGGGCCAACCCTGGAAGAATTGTGCCTGGAACTGGAGATGCTGCCCCGGCAAAAAGCCACGCTACAGCGTTGGTTGCAGACGATGCGAGGCATTGATGTCGAATGGGAAGATAATGTTGCCCGCAGTCTGCGCTTGCTCGAGGAAGAACCCCCAAATGAACCGCTAGTCAAGGTTTCCGTAACGGAAACCTTGCGTTATCTAGCCACGGGCTTAGCTGAATGGGAGAAGCAAGAACCAGAAACGCGATCGCGCATTCCAGCATCCCTGCGCTTGGGAATGTCTCGAATGTACCTCACCTCCCTGTTACAGGGTGATGAGGAAGCGCCCTCCAACCTACCCGAACTGTTTAACTGGGCTAAAAACCCCGTCGCCGAATGGAAACCCGCAGCCCAAATCGGAAACATTCCCCCGGATGTTTCCTTAATTGAGGATGGTTTGCTTTCGGACTTAGCTCTTCAGTGGCAGGTTGCGGGCTTCGATACCGAAATGCAAGTCCAAGAGAAAATCCTACAAGATGTCCTCCTACACTGTCGGCTACATCAACTCCAAGACGCTTATCGCGCCTTTCGCCAACTGATTATCGAACATCCCGTCCTTCCCTACCGCGAGTACCGCCGCCTCCTCTCCTCTTCTCAACTCAAACCTTTACGTCCCTTTCTCCAGCAAACCTACATCGATTTAGTCGATTTAACCGAAGAAGAAGAGTATCGCTTTTGTCCGCGCTGTCAATACGTTTTACGCCGTCGCCGGGATGAAACCTATACCTGTCGCAACTTAACCTGCGAAGAACTCAACGCCAAACAACCGCACCCGCCCAAACCGGCAATTTCTAAACACGAAGCCGATGGGTGGAAAGCAGTGACTCCCGGCGTGCATCGGTATGGAACCCTTCCGGGATTGTGGGAAATTAAGCTGGCTCGAAACCTCACGCAACTTGGCATTCGCGTGACGCTGTGGCCGGAAATCGACGAATTTGACCTATTAGTCGAATTTAGCAAAAAAATTCGTTGGGCGATCGATGTCAAAGATTGGTCGTATTTAGATGAAGAGCGCTTGCGTAACGTTCAATACCGCTTCGATTTAACGGAAACTTTTGTCGTTTTCCCCGACGAACGAGAAGAAATCCTGCGAATTAAAGTCCAGCGCCAACAACTCGAACCTGAATTAGGAGGCGTGCGGTTGCGGTTGGCGAGCGAAATTGTTGCCTTAGCTAAAGAACAATTGGAGAAAAAAAGACGTGCGCGATCCCAATAAATGGAGCCAACGATTGCGGGCAGCACTGCATGAATCCCAGGATTTGCAGGATTATGTTGCCGTGCTATTTCCCGACAGCGAACCCTCAATGCTACGGCGAGAAATATCTCGTCTGGCTCAACTGATCGCTGAAGTCGAACTCGGACTGACACTGCTTGGTGAAATTGCACCTGACGAACCGGCGATTTCGGTTTTGGCATTATTACTGGGCTATCGCTTTGCCCTGCCATCTTTAACGGAGGAATGTAACTGGAAGCGGGTACAGATTGCTCGGTTTTATTTAGTTCGTCGTAAAGGCAATCAATGGGAACGGTCTTTAATGGAATACATCCGCTTGCCGGAAATTATTAGAATTTTCAGTTTAAGCCAACCCGATGCCGTTCCGAGACGAATTCCGACCAGTACCTATCCCGATCGCTTTCAACTTTACCGGCAAACGCTATCCACAACACCACCCCATAAAAAATATGAAATTAAGTTGGCAACGACAGGTTATTGGTATGCTCGAATTTTCAAGGGCGATCGCACTCCCTTAGAAATTCCTATCAATATTCCCGAGGCGGTTAGTTATCTTTCACCTCCACTAAAAGTTACGGCTGCTCCCCCCCGCAGTTCGGAGAATCCGCCGGTTGCGGTGACGCTGGCAGAGTTACAGATTGCGGCGGCAGAAATGGACGATCGCTTGGCGGAAACTGGGTACGGAACCGAGAATTATAAAGATCGCCTCTGTGGAATTGCCTTACGACTCTACGATGCAGAAACGGAGGATTTTAAACCTGGAACGACATTGAATTTAGAAGGATTAGTTCATATTGTCGGTTTATTAAATGTGGGGAAATCGACAGTTTTAGAAATCCTGATCTACCACCTCGCCAAACAGGGATATCGCTGCGGCTTAATGGTGAATGATGTCGCCAGTCAGGTGCGTTTGGCTTCTTTGTTTTGGCATGGGTTGGGGATTGCCGCCGCACCCATCCTCGGAAGCGATCGCGCCCAACAATTAGAAAAAGTCTACGCGCCGCTGCTAGCAACCCAAGGCGAAGAAATCGAACGAGGAGCGACTCATCCCGCTTGGCGTTGGTTCAGTCCGGTTTGCCCTTTACTCGCTCTAGTGCAATCGGAAGAAAAGTGGGAATTTGGCGAAGAACCCTGTCACTCGCTCTACCAAAAAGTTGCTTCCTCCCAGTCCGAAGATTCAGATGATGAGGAAAGCGAGACTAAAGATGGCTCTACCTGTCCCTTTTATTATCAATGCCCCCGCCATCAACTCGAACGAGATATTGTTAGCGCCCAAATTTGGATTCTCACTCCCGCCAGTTTCGTTCATACTCGCGTACCTCGCCAAGGATTTGCCGAAAAACTCACCTTTGCCGAAGCAGTTTATCGCCAATGCCACTTTCTCTTTGTTGACGAAGCAGATCGCGTGCAGGTGCAAATGGATGAAGCCTTTGCTCCCGATGAAGTCTTAGTCGATGCTTCGGGAAATTCCTTGCTCAATCAACTCGGACTCAAGTTTGCCGCCGCGACGTACAATTCAGATCGCCGCAATATGGCCGCAGAGCGGATTGCGACGGCAAAAAGGGCGAATGACTATGCCCAAATTGCCACCGATATTATTCTGCCCAAACTCCACAACCAGCCCAAACTGGTGGCTTGGTTGGGTTCAAATCCATTTACGGGGCGATCGGTATTTGCTCATATCATTCGCGACATTCTCGAACCGTTGGAGGGTGGCAATGAGGAGGAGAAAGCCAAGCTGAGTCGTACCGAACGGAGCCAACAACGGCGCAAACGCATCGAGGCAGGTTTGCCGCCTAAAGCCGTGCGCGAGCGGCGTAAAGCGCTGTTAACAACCGTTGAAGGCTTCTTACAAGCGCCTCTCAATCTCCGTAAGGGGGGAGAACTGTCAGAGCTTGCTTTAATGTTGTTGAGTGCAACCAGCGATCGCGCGGCTTTAAAAGAGGTGTCCGACTGGCTGACGCGCTGGCTCGATTATGACGGCATTGCACCTTTGGAGGACGCTCAGTTTGAGGAAGTCGTGCAACACCTCCATTTTGCCATTCTGGTGGCAGTTTTGACGGATCGGTTGGGGTTTTTGGTAGACCATTTGAGCGAAATTGACCGATCGCGCGCGATCGATTTGCACGATACCAGTCTTTCCCTGGTTTATCGCCCGCCTCGCGATTTTTTGCCGGTTTTGCCTTCTGCCCCGGTGGGAAATATTTTGGGATTTAAATATACGCGCGATCGCGGCAACCGCCCGGGGGGGAAACTCGCTTATTTTCGCTATGTGGGCGTGGGGCGCGCTTTACTGCTCGATTTCCCGACTCTCTTCGCCGCTGACGGTTGGGATGGTCCCCATACGGTGTTGATTTCCGGCACCAGCTACGCGCCAGGAACGCCCGCGTACCATATCCGCGAAAAGCCGACAGTCTTGCTCGAACCCGCTCCCAATAACAATGCTGCTGGCGATGCGGGGATTGGGGAGAGCGAATTTTTCTTCAAACCCCAGCATTTTGCTGGCAAATACATTGCCTTGTCGGGATTGCCCCCGGAGCGACGGAAGTTTTCAGCGCGCGAGATGACTAAGGCGATTTGCTATCGCCCCGGACAGGCGAAAAGCTTGCTGGAAGGTTTGTTTGAGGAGTTGGAGGAGAAACAAAAGCAGGATGAGAAACGATGGCGAGATCGACAGCGGTTGTTACTTGTTACTAATAGCTATGAGGAAGCTGAATGGGTTGAGGCGAGTTTGAAGGAGTTTTACCCCAATGGGATTAAATCAATTGATGAGATTACTGTGCTGCGTCGCGATAACGCACCGGCGGACAGTCAGGGGATGCGTCGAAGTCAGATTCGGGATTTGAGCAACCAACAGTCTACAAAAATTGTGGTTGCTCCCTTGATGGCGCTCGAACGGGGACATAATATCCTCAACGACGATCGCATTGCTGCCTTGGGAGGTGCAGTTTTCTTCAGCCGTCCGATGCCTGTTCCCGATGATTGGCAGACGACAGTGCAGCAACTCAATCACTGGGCGCTGGATAATTGCTCGGACTCGAAGCTCTACGCATCGATTTCCGAACGCGGCGAGAAGCTGACGCTGGCGAATGTGGAGCAGGAATTTTACAAGTACGCGATCGCGCAAATGCTCGATTTGAATTGTCGAGCAATGTCCTACAAGCATTTAACCGATGAAGAACGTCGGGTTCTCTGTTGGACTCAATTGGTGAGTATTTGGCAAATTATCGGGCGTTTGGTGCGGGGCGGCGTACCTTGTCTGGTTCATTTTCTCGATGTTAAGTTTGCCCCCCAATCGGCATCCGGCGATCGCGATCTCGTCACGACTTCGTTGTTGGCGGGCATTTTGGAAGTTCTCCGTCACGAGATTGAAGGCTCGAGGAAACGCGACGAACAAACTTTGGCGCGATCGCTCTACGGCGCTTTTTTCAATGCGCTTAAAGCAACTCAGGACTTAAATTATGACCTCTAGCAGCACATATTAGCGGGGAGCTTTAGTTTTTACAATTGTACGTTTTTTACAAAACGGCAGGATAAATTTACCAGCAGCTTAGCAATTAGCGAACGCTCTAAAAGTAACTAAGGACTTAGATTATGACCTCTAAAAAAGCTCAGAGAATTATTCTGCCCAGTGCCTGGGAACTCACTGAGGATGCCGAGTACGAACTATTTTCTCTCTCAGTTCCCACTCTGGGGCTGCAAGCGGTCAAAGCACTCGCCGAGCGACGTTATCAACGTTCCGGTAAAGGCTATCGAACCGTTCCCGTTCGCTCTCTCGATCGCATCATTGCCGCTAGTTTCCCGAACATCATTCAAACCGCGCGTAAAGCCTGGAAAGATGTCGGCACGCCGTGGATATTTACCACAGAAATGGGAGACCTCACCGACTTGCCAGACTTAATTAAAGACTGGCTGCTTGAAGAATTTGGTGACGATTTTAAAGAAGAAGTCGAACCAACGATTCAGAAATTAGAGAGGAATGCTTGGCAATGGGGAAAATCGATAAATTATCACCTCCTAGAGAAGCCAGACGCTCGCTCTTTCCCCGATTTTCGTTTTCAGGTTATTCCCCATTATCTAGCGGAAAGATTCATCAACAATCCTACTGTCAAATTTGGCGATCGCGACCAACACGAACTGACCTTTTACCGAGTTGTTCGTCTTGAAGGAGGAGCAGAATTAATATCATGGCCTCCTCAGCGAGTGTTCTCAGGAAATCAAAATGAAGCTTATCTTTCCTTCGTTCTAAACTTTAAACTCCAAACTGTTCCGTGGCGCGAACTTCCCCTCATCTATCCTCAACTCTCAGTGCGCCGCTGGATTGTCGAACCATTTAAGAAATATCCTTACCGAGGAGCAACAGTTTATGTAGGGGACAATCGCCGCTGGTTAGATGGAGAGCGCCAACCTTTCCGCTTAATGCCGCTAAAACTTACCACAAAAGGACAAAAACCACAATGGCCGAGAGCCATTAGCAATCTACTCGAATTGAATGATTCTCCTCTCCCCGATATCAACACTTTAACCTTAAAACCCGGTTATAACTGGTCGGCAAAATATATAGAACCCACCGGCATCCAAGCCGCGATCGCCTACGATAATCGCTGGGGAAAAGAACCTTGTAAACCGGGAGTCAGCCCGCGAGATTTATATTCTCTAGATCGCGCAATTTGCGATCGCATCGAACAAGGAGATTTACCGCTCGCTCGCGTCGGCGAAGCTCCAAAGATCGGAACAGACCGTAACTATATCTGGGGGAAAGGCGAAAGTAAATCTAAAGAGGATAAAACCCCGAAAAAACGCCAAGATGTATCGACAGTTATGCTGCGCCCAAACATCGCTGCACCTGCAACTTTCCGCCTCCAAGAGAGCGCGCCGCAAACTATCCTCATCCTCTGGGAAACTGAGAAATGTCGAGATGCACTAATTGAGGAAATTTGCGAAACTCTCGACTTATCACCACCCAAACAAAATCGCTCTTCACCAACTCTTGAATCGATGAGTACAGAGGCTCAATTTTATACAATAGAAGAGCTTATTTGTCAAGGAAAATATGGTTTGCTAACGATTAAAACTCAGCACGTTGAGGAATTGACGCAAAAGCTAGATTTAGATCGCCCTGGCGTTCCAGGTAAAAATCGACAACAGAAGCGCGTTCATTTAATTGAAGAGCGAGTTTTGGAGATTGCTGATTCCCTACCGAAACCTGAAGGACTCAGCGGCGCGATCGTTGAAATTAAGGGTAAAAATAAGTTTTTTCCGCGCGAATCCGACCCCAAATTAGCCGTGCGAATTGGTGTTATGAAAGCGGGATACGTCAATCAGCACATCAATCCCTTAACCGATTTTACAAAAGAAAGGAAAGAATATTCCATTGATAATCCGTCAAATCGAGTTCAAAGAGCAGTTTCGGATTTGTTACGGCAATTTGGAGTTTTACCGGTCTTTTTAATCGACCGTAAAAAAGATACAATCGATGCAAATCTCTGGCTAACTTGCTTTTATGTTCTCCGTCGAACTCGAAAAACTGGAGCGAGCAATCAACCTTCGACAATTGCAATTGTAGTCCGAGTTAACCCAATAACGGGAAGCGTCGAAATGACAACGCTTTCCTTATTTCCAGAACGGGGTTGGGTTCCTTATTCCGTTGGACTGGGCTATCTAGTTCATGAAAAATGGGAGCCGAATTCCGATGCCCATACAACAGAGGAAGATTCTGAGGAACTGTCATCGAAGGAGAAGCAAAAAGAACAAAATCTCCTCAATCGATTTGTTGTTAACTGTCTGCGTGATTGCTTAAATACACCCATCGCCAATGATACGTTGCCTCGCGTTCTTTTTATGGCAGAAGCGCAGAATGCTCGCCAGATGCTGACGTGGTTGCGAAACCCAAACCTCCCCGCTAACGATTTGCCCAACCAATGCAAACGAGATATGAAGCCAGAGGAAATTAAGCGCCTTTGGATGGTACGATTGCGAGTTGCCGATAAGGGAGAAGTTCCCGTGGGAATTGTGAAAGACTCTCCCGGTAGTCGCACGAGTAGCGCCTTCCGCTGGCAGGGCGTATCGGATGAGGGGAATCCTCCACTTTACTTCAGCGTTCGACTCGGGCTGACAACTGAAAAGTATCCGTTAAAGAAATCATTGTCTCGTCTCGATAATGGCGAAGGTTCGGCTGCAAATCGTAGATTATTAGAGATCGCGATCGTTCATTGTCCGGGCATAGATAGCGACAAATTAGCAGATTTTGTCCATCATCTCAGAAGTCGCTGGCCTTATTTTGCCGATGAAGTTTCTTTACCGTTTCCGTTTCCTTTCGCCTGCTTAGCTAAGGAATATGCAGTTAGTGCGAGGGATATAATAGAATCGGATTCGGAGGAATCTGAATCGGAGGAATAAAGACCTAAACCCTCAATAACGGGACTTTAGCGTGTACAGGGAGAAAAAAAGGCTGTAAGATAAGCAGAGATTGCTAAATAGGTCAGTTCCTCTCTGGTGGGTTGAGATGAAAGAAAC